>NZ_CAWNMR010000021.1:0-38652 GCF_963875615.1 Vibrio sp. V09_P4A23P171 | reverse complement strand
GGGAGATAGTATTTACACCATCAAGCCCAGAGATGGATAAAAACAATACTCCTTTATTTATCAATCAATTAGATCCTTCATTGTTTAGCGTAAGCTATTAACCTTACGGATAAAATAGGGTTGTGAAAAATGTTGAATTTTTATACCTCGCAAATAATCAACATTCTTCATTTTATGCGTCGGTGAATCATTGTTAGTGTTGGCCATCGCAAATTGATGTGGGCTGTGAGCATTTCTTACATCTACTTCATCTTTTTATTACTTAAAGGAAAACAAAAAAATGGCGGCTATTAGAGCTATTGTTGCTGATGATGCACTGACTACAGGTGAAGTCGGCAGTACTTTTCAAGATTTTATTGCAGAAGCTGATGGTGCAATCGAGACGTTCATTACGGCTCATACTGATGCCACTACGGGAGCACTGGATCTTTCTGCATCGGATTCTTTGGAACTGCAAAAATTGATGTCAGATCAGAGTATTGCAGCACAGACAGGGACAACAACCTTGAAGTCACTAAAAGATTCGATTATTGCAGCAGCAAGAAATATCTAATTTTATAAGAGGCATCATGCCTGTTTTTTGATGTATTTAATGACGGTGAAATATGCTTCAGCTACTTAGCCCTGACAATGCCTATTCAGGTGCCAACTTATTACTTTTATTGGTATTGGTATTGTTGTCAACGGTGTTTTTCATCTGTTTTTCTGGTTTTGTTAAATACAATATAGTGTTAAATATTATCAAAAACGCGGTTGGAACACAGCAAATCCCACCGGCGATTGTGGTGAATTTATTGGCGGCACTCATGGCGCTAAATAGTGTGTGGCCCGATATAAAACCCGGTATAGAGCGCATAAAACCTTATTTTTCTGAGCAATCAGAAAATGAACAGATGTTTGACGTGTTTTATGATCAAAGCTTGGAAGAAGAAAAACCGCAAAATATAACGATGTACTATTTAGCAAGTCATATGTTTGAGTTTTTTCCTGAGCTGTTGGAACGATCTAAAATAAAGACAAACCAGTTACTTTCCATGATTGATATTCCGCTGAACTTTGATGAAACCACGGATACGTTTAAGTATTTTCTGGGCAGTTTAGTATTAGATCTGTATCAAGGGTTTGAACTTGGGTTGAAGTTGTATTTGATCTTCGTGAGTATCGACTTCTTAATTGCCGTGATATTGAGTGGGGTGGGGATGACGATGTTATCACCAACGGTAATCTCTACCCCAGTTAAGCTTGCTGTGTTCTATTTTTCAGACAGCTGGACTCTTTTGTTCAGAGCGCTTGCGTGATATGGAAGCGGTACTTTTTCCCGATTGGCTTTTATTTGCTGGGTTGTTTTTATTCCTGAAAATTTACAACCCTACTCGGCTTTATTTGGATAATACCACGTGTTTAGCCATCGCGATTGTGCTTGCGATTGTGCTAGATGCGAGTGATTTGGCACAAGTTCCAACCCCTTGGTGGGTTGCAAGTGTTGTATTTTTTGCGCTTTTTTCCTCAGTGCCATATTGGTTAAGTGGCACGATAGGTAATGTTATTCAGCAATTGCTCTTGCTGAACGAGCAGTCTGTACAGGACCGTCGTTTTACTGATGAATCAGAAGCACTTGCTAAAATCAGCAGTCTTATTTTCCTGATGTATGCACTAGAGAGTGGTGCTTTATTTCGTCCACTCTTTGATGTATTTACGCAAACACAGAATCAAGACATCAACAATCCGTTTGAAACACTTTACTTCATGATCGTCGATAGTTTATCGATGATGATGGTTGTATCAGGGAAATATATAATTTTGATGCTCACGATTGCGGTAGGTTGTGGCTATGTGGATCTCTTTTTTAAAAAGGCGTCATTGTCTATGTTTGTTACGACAAGCATTAAAGCGATCGTAGTTATTATTATCATTAATCTCTGGTTGTTGAGTGACCAGTTTTATGTGTTCAAACAAATGATGCAAAAGGTAGGTTATGAATAATAGAGTAGAAATGACAAACAGGTTGGCTATTGCTCAAACGCATAGCGGTATGGACGATTTTGATACTGTTGCTCAGGAAGTTTCGCGAACCACGAAAGTACAAAATGAAGTAACAACTAATATCAAGGAAGAGGGAATTACTGAAGAAGACATGCTGAGTCAAGATGAGATTGTGGAGATGATACTGAAACAATCGGTTATGAATGAAACAGTGCGTCAAATGAAGCAAAACCAAGAACGTTTAAAAGAGATACTTAATGAAGATTAAACTGCTGTCATTGGCTTTTTTCTTGTGTGCAACAATGGCACAAGCCAGTGTACTAATTAAACAGCAAGATATTGATTTAAAAGGAGCCTTATCTGCAATTGCCAAGGATATGCAAGTCAAACTGGTCAATGATCTTGATGATAAAACCCAACGTCAGATTCTGACTCAAACGTTATCAGGGGAAGGGCCTGAGCTATTGAGACGACTTTCTGATGTGTATGATTTTGACTGGTATGTTTATGGTGGAATGCTAACGGTTGAAGCCGGAAAAACGTATATTAATTACGCTTATAAGCCACGTAATATTTCATCTCAAGCGTTACTGAAAGAATTGAAACAAACCTTTGATACCAACTTAACAACTAAGCTCAAATTAACCGAGCGAAGAAACTCAATTTTATTCTCTGGCACACGTAAATTTGTCAATGATGCCGTCAGTTATGCCAATATGGTGGATAAAAACCAATTTCTTGAAAACGGTAATAATTTAGAATTAGCGCGAATTGAATTTCATTTTATCTCAGTCATTGATCGCAGTGTCAGCACTTTCGATAGTACGGTCACCTTTCCAGGTGCTCAAGCATTGATTGCAGCGGCCATAACCAACATTGGACAATTTCAGAATGTCAGTGATGGGGAAATGGTACAGCGCACTTATAAAGTTAAGTTGAGTGAAGGTGAAAAACAGCAATTAGACGAGGAAGAAAAAACGTCTAATGTGCAGGCTTTACCTGCGGCCAATGCCCTTTTAGTCCGAGGTACTCCGGAAGAAATTAAACTGGCGAAACGCATCGCAGCTTTGATTGATGTCAAACGACAACAACTGCTTTTTTCGCTAAAAGTGTATGACGTCGCCGCTGATCGTAATGAGAATTTTGGTATTGATAGCGCTTGGTTGAGCGGTATCAAAGGGATTTACGATATTGTGATCCCACCTTTTACCCAGACAACTGAGTTTTTAAAAAATTTCCAAGCGCTGTCTTCCAACGGCATTGCTCGTGGTGTCTATCAGACCAATCTTTTAGTGCTTGAAAATCAAAAAGGTCACTTTGGTAAAAAAGAGACAGCGACTATCACCTTGATCTCTGAACGCCAGGTTGAAACCCAAAAAATAGAAGCCGATAACAGTTTGTATGTGACTGGCCGACTATTACCATCTGGCAATGTGCAGGCCAAAGTTGAATATATAGAAGAATCTTTAGGTGATACGGCAGATTCTGAAAGTACCAAAAGTGAGCCACCAAGAGTGAGCTCACAATCGTTGGAAACAGAAGTTTATATTAAGCCGAATCAAACGGTGATTCTCGGTGGTTTTGATAACACTGTTACTCAATCGACAACCAACGCCGTGCCAGTGCTTTCAAGTATTCCTTTCTTAGGAGAGCTGTTCAAAAACACATCGCAGACAAAACGTAAATTCAAACGCTATGTGTCTATTTCATTTGAGGTGATTGAGTAATGTTAAATCACTTCTTTAAGGTGAAAGAATTGTATCAAGATACAGTGGTTTGTCATGTTTCTATCGATACCTTTGTTGGCCAAGAATGTTTCATTCACACAGTGAGTGGGGACAAAATTCGTGGTGAAGTGATGAAAGTTGCGCAACCGAGAGTGGAGATCAAACTACTTCAACCCGGTGCGGTACAGCGTGGTGGACGAGTAGAAATCACCCCTCGTCGATTCTGTTTTCCTTTGAATGAAAAAGCATTAGTAGGGAAAGTGATCAACTGTTACGGCGAGTCACTCTATGGTGATGATTACCTAACGCAGCCTGGTGAATTTGTTGATTTACCGATCATTATTGAGCCGATCCCGTTGCAGATGCGGGCGCCTATTGAAACGGTTTTTCCAACTAAACTTAAGATTATCGATGGGTTGTTTACGATTGGTGAAGGGCAACGTGTTGGTTTATTTGCCCCAGCCGGTGCTGGCAAAACGACAACCGTATCTATTATGGCGAATAACATGGAAGCTGATGTTGTTATCTTCGCCATGATTGGAGAGCGAGCCCGCGAAGTCATCGAATTTTTAGAGGGAGAGATTGGCCCAGAAGTCATTCGTAAATCCATCACTGTGGTTTCGACATCGGAAGCGAATCCTTTGGAAAAGGTGCGTTCTGGTTTAGTCGCCGTATCTATTGCTCGCCATTTTATGGAACAGGGTAAAAAAGTGGTGATCTATTTCGACTCGTTGACTCGTTTTGCTCGTGCGCAAGCCATGCTGGATGGTACGCCGATTAAAGGTGGTATTCCGATCGGTGTGTCGCTCGCATTGTCGCGCTTGGTTGAAAGTTGTGGCAACTCAGTGTGCGGTTCAGTAACGGGTATTTTCACCGTCTTGATTGAAAAAGAGATAGATGATGATCCGATTGCTCATGAGGTGAAATCTCTGATTGATGGCCATCTTGTGTATTCAACAACCATTGCTTCGACTGGCCGCTATCCCGCTATTGATGTATTGAAAAGCAAAAGCCGTCTACAAAATAAGGTTCAGGATAAGAAATACGTCCGTTTGTCAGAGCAAATCAAAGATATGGTGTATCGCTATTTCAATGTTGAATTGTTGATTCGGGTTGGAGAGTACGAAAAAGGTAACGATTTAGAAACAGACAAAGCGATTGATCTTTTCCCGATCGTGATGGAGTTTTTAAAACAAGGTTTTGAAGGTGTCGAGTATGAAGAAACACTCGAAGCGATGGAAAGAATTTGGTCAGATTATTGAGATCGTTGATATTCGAATCGATAAACAGCAAAGAATGTTAGTTAAGCTGAGAAAACGCAATCAGGAACTGCAAGATCAGATCGAGGAATTTTGGCGGCGTATTGAAGTGTTACAGCAAGAGCTTAAAAGTTTGGTCGTGGTAAAAGAGAACAACGCACTGAGCCGTCTCTTTATGCGTCGCGAGAGTGTCAAAACGAACATTGAATCGGTTTTTTTCGACGCCTCGATTACTCGACAAAAAGCGGAGGATTTAGCTTCTGAAATAGAGCTGGTTGAAGCGGAAAAACGACGCCTTGAAAAGCGCAAAGATGCGCTTCATGAAATCCGAGAAGAATTGAGGTATGAGAAAGCATGTTAAGTAAACTCAATCAAATCACGTCAACCCCCTTGGCGTCGAAGGATAACAATTTTGAAGGTATGTTGGGTGATTTATCCGATGAACTCAATACCGTTGATGCCAGCTCTGCCACTGATACGAGCCTATCTAAGAGTAAAGATAAGTATAAGGGCGTTCTTAAAAAACGTCGTGATGTAATAGAGAACAACGCTAGCTTCGAAGGCTTGATAGCGAATACAACCGTAATGCAGAAGAATGAGCTCTCTTTTAAGCCTCAAATAAAAACAGCGGCTGATCAGAAAGTACGAATGACGGGAGTAAACGAAAATCGACGGATTACACCTTCTCTTATAACAAGAGAGACGCAGTTATCGTCACTAAGTGAAACAAAGCACCCTGTATGTGGTGTAGAGAAGATGGCTCTTAAAGAACAACCGTTGATGGTGTTGAATCGTGTAAAAATACAAGGTGATGGAATCAAGCTAACGACTGCCCATTCGGCCCTTACGTTACCGTTATCTCACGTTAAGTCGAATTTTGGCGGTTATATGTGGTCGCATTCTGAAGCATTAAGTCAGACGCAATCCAAGCAAGGAGATGGAATAAAGTCTGCCTCTCCGCACCTTACGATGATGCGACCCATGCAGGGTAAGTTGATTTCTGAGCAGGGTGTAAAGAGCCCTTCACCAGCATTAGCTCAGACGCAATCAAAGCAAGGAGACGGAGCCAAGCTTGCCTCTCCTCACCTTACGGTGATGCTACCCATGCAGGGTAAGTTGATTTCTGAGCAGGGTGTAAAGAACCCTTCACCAGCATTAGCTCAGGCGCAATCAAAGAAAGGAGACGGAATCAAGTCTGCCTCTCCTCACCTTACGATGACGCGACCCATGCAGGGTAAGTTAAATTTGGAGCCGAATGTCGGTTTACGTTCTGGAGCACAGAATCGAGAGTGGGCGATAGCACCTAGTGCGTTGAAAGAGATCCAATCTCAAATATTTATGGGTAGATTTTCTGGCGGGGATTCAAATAATTTGAAAGGTTCACCTCTTACTCTATTTGAGGCGGAGCCAAAGAATGTGCATACAGGCAGTGTTAATTTGAATCCTAGATATTCGGTCTTACAAAACTTTCCAGTAGTGAGTTCGAATTATCTAAATTATTCATTATCACCTGACCTATTTTGGCAATATCCGAAGGTAAATAGTTACCGAGTTTTTTTCGCAAAAAAATACTACTTATTTAAATTTGAAAATAATAAAGTAACCAGTTTGTTAGAGGAATATTATGACCGTACTTGATGTCACTGCTGCATGCCTAGATATTGTGAAAAATGCGATTATTATTTTTTCCTTAGGTTTTGTCATTACAGGTGTGGTTGTTGGATTATTGCAAACGGTATTTAGCGTCCAAGATCCTGGTCTTCCAATGTCAGCTAAATTAGTTGTATTTATCATTTTGCTTACACAGGTCGGTGGGAACATTTATGAACAGTTCCACCTGCTTTTTCATCAGTTATAGGATAAAAAATGAACAGATTAAGAGAGCTCGTTTATAAAACTTTAGTAGATAATTTGGGCGTGCAACCGAATTTGCTTTCAAGGATTGAGGGGAATGAACCGATCGGTATTGAATTGATCGGTGGTGAGGAGATTTTTATTAATTTACAGGAAAATGCGATACAAACTTTTGTCGAAATTCCAATCTTTGATACACGAGTTCTTCGTTTGAAATCTCAAAAAATAATGGATTTGTTATGTTCAGACGAAAGTGTTTTTATGAATGTAAAAAAGAATAAACTCATTATGATTTCTGAATTATCTGCAAATGTAATGAATGTAGACCGTGAACTTGCTGATAAATTACAATTCTTTAATAATGTGATTCACCAAGTTAAGAGTTGATAAAAGCAGGCCGTATTTATGCGGCCTGTTTTTTTTCGTTATCACTCATGAATCCATGACATAGGGGGTTGGGTGTTTTATCGTTTTAGCGCCACACGTAGTCCAAAGCGCCAACAATGGCGGCGACTTGTGCGTCATTACACTCTTGCGCTGTGACTTTTTGGCTATCTGGGTACACTTCGGTGGTGGTGCCGAAGTAGCAATTTGTGATGCCACCGCATAACCCTAACGCTTTCATGGGGTAGTTGATCACCCCTTCTTGAGTGATGGGAGAGCCGATGATCTCGCCTTTACTATCGGCTGGTGCAATGTGCGTGACTTTGCGTACCGATTCAATAATGGCTGCTTGGAATTCTGGCTGCGGATTTTCCGTATCGCCGACAGTATAAAACCCATCGGGAATTGTATCGGCTTCATATCCAATGCCATCGCGCGCTGCGAGTGCAGGGCGAAACTCGCTTTCATCACTGTCTGTAGTTTCATGCAAATCAATATGCACCAGCACGTCACCTAAGCTTGCGACCCAGCGCATTAAGCTTGCCGACTCTTCGGCTGGGCTATTGGCGTAAAATGAGCGATTAGGGTCAAGCGCTGATGGGTTCCAACGATTGATCGTTTCATAGCCCCAAGGGCTTACGCACGGGGCAACGGCAATGTTGAAATGAGATTGATACTGCTGTGCTTGAGTCGCTAAAAACTGCAACGCGCCGTGCACTCCGCTGGTTTCGTAACCGTGTACGCCACCTGTGATCAACACCGTTGGTTTGTCAGGGTTCCATGAGCGACTTTTTAAGGCAAATAATGGGTAGCGATCTTTGTCTATTGATAGTGCACCGTATTGCTCTACCTCAAAATCCGTTGCCAAAGCGTTAATCTTCGGCACGACTTCTTGCTGATATTCTCGTTTAATCGTCGTTTGCGCGAGCCACGCTTCGCGTTCTGCTGCTTGCCAAGGTGTGCCTGGCGTACCGATAGGATAAGTATAAACAGAGTGCATGAGGGTTCCTTTCTGACTAGTTGCCCACAGAGTAAGAGGTGTGAGTGTCAAGAGCAATCAAAAATACCAATCTGGATTTACCACAGCCCGTTAACAAGGTTTGATTATCCCCATTACCTTAACCTGTTTTGGAGGCAATGCAGGTTTGTTAGAGCAAGGAAATAGTCCAACTCTGGCCTGATAACTGAGGTAAATCATTGGCTAAACCGAGCGGTCACATCTAAACTGCAACCAGACCAATGCAATTGAGTGAGAACACGATTGGAGAATAGTTTCCCCCTTTCTGAACTAATGATTTCGCTAACGACCGCCTTAGACATGACGGAAGGCCAACCACCGGAGCACTGCATTCGTTGTTGCTGGGTTGGTATGCATATTGGCATGCAATTAGAGCTCGATCAGGCTGAGCTGCATGATCTGTTTTTTACCTTGCTATTGAAAGATGCGGGCTGCAGTAGCAACGCCGCGCGAATTTGCGAGTTGTATGCCACTGATGATCTCGCTTTCAAACGGCGTTATAAAACCGTCGGAACCAGTCTATCGAGTGTTATTAACTTTATCGTCAAAAATACCGGTTCAGAGCAGAGCTGGGCAGAACGTATTTTAACTACCATCGACATTTTGAAAAATGGTAATGATTATGCACAAGAGCTTATTCAAACTCGTTGTACTCGTGGGGCTGATGTGGCGCGAGAGTTGCGATTTAGCGAAGTCGTCGCGCAGGGGATCCACTCACTGGATGAACATTGGAATGGTCAAGGGCGTCCTCAACAGCTAAAAGGTGAAGCTATCCCCCTTTTCTCGCGGATTGCGTTATTAGCTCAAGTATTTGATGTTTTTCAAATGGAACATGATTTGGACGAAGCAATACGCGAGGTTACAGAGCGTAGTGGTGTATGGTTTGACCCACAACTGGTTGAGATTATTGAACAGTTGGTGGATAACCCGCACTTTGTGGCCAGCCTCAAAGCCTCTGATATCAGCCAACGAGTGATGCATTTACCACCGGCACAAGCGCATCAGCCTTTGGATGAAGCGTATTTAGACTGTATCGTCACGGCATTTGGCAAAATTGTTGATGCAAAAAGCCCCTATACCGCAGGGCACAGTGAACGAGTGGCTGTGTATACTGATTTAATCGCACGACAATTAGCCATTTCGGAAACTGATCGATCTTGGTTGAGACGCGCGGCATTACTGCACGACATTGGTAAGTTAGGGGTCAGTAATGCCATTTTAGATAAACCCGGTAAGTTAGACGATATGGAGTGGAAAGCCGTTCAGGCGCATGCCGCGTTTACTGAACAAATCTTGCGGAAATTATCGCCCTTTAAGACGTTGGCACGTATGGCAGGGGCGCATCATGAGAAACTCGATGGTACTGGCTATCCGCGTGGTGTAAACGGTGATGAGATCAGCGTGATGACTCGAATCATCACGACGGCCGATATTTTTGATGCTCTCAGCGCGGAACGCCCTTATCGCTCCGCGATGCCAATTGATAAAGCACTTTTGATCATGCAAGAGAATCTACATACTGCCATTGATCCTGACTGCTTCGCCGCGTTACAGAGCGCTCTGGCTCAATTGCCAGCCGAATATACTCAGTCACTGAGCTAGTGTTCTTTACTGCTTTGCTACTTGAAGCGTCAGCACTGTTGGTGGGATTCTTATCGCTGTGTTTCCCTTCATCAGCGCTTGGTGTTACATTTTGTCACGCTTTGAATAATGAAAATGAATAAGAGAGAATTTGCATGGCAGGCGCGAGCTTACTTACCCTTCTTGATGATATTGCAACCGTGCTCGATGATGTGGCGTTGATGTCAAAAATGGCCGCGAAAAAAACGGCAGGCGTATTGGGGGATGATTTGGCGCTCAATGCTCAGCAGGTGTCTGGTGTTGCCGCTGAACGAGAGATCCCAGTGGTATGGGCAGTGGCTAAAGGCTCATTTCGCAACAAATTAATTTTGGTTCCCGCCGCCTTGCTGATGAGCTCATTAGCCCCTTGGCTGATAATGCCGCTCTTGTTAGTCGGTGGACTTTTTCTCTGCTTTGAAGGGGCAGAAAAAATCTTAGAAAAAGTGTTTCATACCAGTCATCACAGCACCGCTGACGCGGATGAGCGCATGCTCACTGACGTATCGATTGATGACTATGAAAAACGTAAAGTCGCTGGGGCGATTCGGACCGATTTTATTTTATCGGCCGAGATCATCGTGATTGCGTTGGGGACAGTGCAAGGCCATAGCATGGTGACACAAATTTTGGTGGTGAGTTTGATTGCAGTGGTCATGACCATCGGCGTTTATGGTTTGGTGGCAGGCATTGTGAAATTGGACGATTTAGGTTTCTACCTAGAGCGTACTTCAGATGGCGCAGGGCTGCGTGCTCGCTTTGGTAAAGGGTTGATCAGTTTCGCGCCTAAGCTCATGAAAGCATTAACTGTAGTGGGTACCGCCGCGATGTTTTTAGTGGGCGGTGGCATTGTGGTGCACAACGTCCCTTTTATTCACCACGTGCTTGAACCTGTGATTGCAGCCGTTGCTGAACTCTCTTTATTAACAGTAGTGATGCCAACCTTGCTTAATGGTTTCGTTGGTTTACTCGCCGGGCTGGCTGTGGTTGCAGTGTGGGGGATGGTGAGTAAATTGAAACCGTACCATTAATTTTTTTTATGGTGATGATAACCATATTGAATGGTGATTTGCCCGCAGACGAATAGACTAGCGCTTTTCGTTTTTGGCAGTTCCCATTATGCAGTGTGCGTTTTTTGATCAACAGCTGTGCCGTTCTTGTACTCATTGCGCGGTTTCTTATTCAGAGCAGGTGAAGCGCAAAGATTTGGCACTAAAAGCGCTGTTTTCAACGCAGATGCCACAGCAGTGGCTAGAACCTGTCATAAGTGAAGAGACGGGGTTTCGTAACAAAGCGAAAATGGTGGCTCTTGGCGCGGCTCATGCACCGATCTTGGGTGTTGAATCCATGGTTGATGGGCAATCAACGCCCGTGTCGTTAGTGCAATGTGCTCTCTACCCACAAGAGACACAAGCGCTATTAACTTATCTACAAGATTGGATCCGTAGCTCGGGCATTCCTCCCTATAATAAAGCCAAGAAGAAAGGCGAACTCAAATACATATTGCTCACACGCAGCGAATATTCAGGTGAGTTTATGCTGCGTTTCGTACTGAGAAGCCGCGAAGCTTTAGGCCGAGTTGAGCAAAACCTCGCGCGGCTTCAGGCGCAGTTTCCAACCATTCGCGTCGTCTCAGTTAACCTTCAACCCATCCACATGGCGCGCCTAGAAGGTGAAGAAGAGATTTTTTTAACCGAGTGTGAGTATTTGATTGAGCAGTTTAATCAGGTGCCTATGGTTATCCGCCCGAAAAGTTTTTTCCAAACCAACCCGCATGTAGCGAAGCAGTTGTACGCGGCGGCGCGTGATTGGGTGAGAGAGATAAACCCAAGTCACATGTGGGATCTGTTTTGTGGCGTGGGCGGTTTTGCCCTACATTGTGCCAGTCCCACTACGGCAGTCACAGGAATTGAAATTGAACCAGAAGCGATCGCCAGTGCTAAACGCTCTGCCAAGACGATGGGCATTACCAATTTAGACTTTGCTGCGCTGGATTCTGCCCAATTCTCACAAGCTCAATCAATCGCGCCTGAGTTGGTGCTAGTCAACCCTCCGCGTCGTGGTTTAGGAGCTGAATTAGTTGAGCGATTGGTGGCTTTATCACCCAAACACATCATTTACTCAAGCTGTAACCCGCAAACGCTGATCACTGATATGCAAGGTATGGTGGGCTACTTACCCAAAAAACTGCAATGGTTTGATATGTTTCCACATACCGATCATAGCGAAGTGATGGTGCTATTAGAGCGTCAGCCTAAGCCGAGATAAGCGCTATGTGGTGCAAAAATGATAAAGAGAGGGAAGCCGCGGCTTCCCTTTTTGATGCATTAATGGGCTATTTTACTGCCCACGCGACCATTTCACCGGCGCGGATCGGCACCACAATATCTGAGCCAAATGGCATACTTTCAGCAACTGGCCACTCTTCTTTGACCAAAGTAACGGTGTCGTTATTACGGGGTAGGCCGTAAAAATCAGGGCCATTGTGACTGGCAAACGCTTCAAGGTTGTCAATTTTACCAACTTGCTCAAACACCTCTGCGTATAACTCTAAGGCTGCGTGCGCTGTGTACGATCCAGCGCAGCCGCAAGCGGCTTCTTTTTTGCCTTTGGCATGAGGCGCAGAATCAGTACCCAAGAAAAATTTCTTATTGCCCGATGTCGCTGCCTGAATCAGCGCAAGCTGGTGGGTGTTGCGCTTAAGGATTGGCAAACAGTAAAAATGAGGGCGAATACCACCAGCGAGCATGTGATTACGGTTATACAGTAGATGATGCGCCGTGATCGTTGCCGCTACATTCTGGTTCGCATTTTGTACAAACTTGGCAGCATCGGCGGTGGTGATGTGTTCTAACACTATTTTCAGATTTGGGAAATCATTAACAATAGGAGCAAGCACTGTATCGAGGAAGGCTTTTTCTCGGTCAAAAATATCCACATCGTGAGCGGTTACTTCGCCATGAATCAGCAGCAGCATGCCAACGTCTTGCATCGCTTCTAATACTGGGTAAATATTTTGAGCGCAGGTTACGCCAGAATCTGAATTGGTGGTCGCCCCAGCCGGATAAAGTTTGGCTGCCACGACAGCGCCAGAAGCTTTGGCTTTGCGGATCTCATCAGGTGTCGTGTTATCGGTGAGATAAAGCGCCATGAGTGGCTTGAAAGAATCACGTGGTTTTTGCGCCATGATGCGCTGTTGGTACGCTAATGCTAATTCTGTGGTGGTGATCGGCGGGACCGTATTGGGCATGATCAGTGCGCGGCCGTTGTAGCGACTGATGTCTCGTACTGTATCGGCCAACACATCACCATCACGTAAGTGAACATGCCAGTCGTCTGGACGAGTAATTGTTAATGTTTTCATTGGTTGCTCCCACCGGAAAATAAATTGATTGGAGCTTAAACGGGCTTCGCTTTTAATGTGCGCGCAATCGCTTACGTTTAAGCGACAGGATGATAGAGGAAACAGGGGTGAATTTCATCCTTTTATTTTCCATAGGGTTAGCCAGCTTTGGTGATTTCCATTATCATCGCGTTATAAAAATACCTTTAAAAAAGCATAAGGATAGGCCATGTCGTCAGCTCAACTCTCACAAATTAACGTCTACCCAGTCAAATCGATAGGCGGTATCGCGCAGTCCACCGCTTGGGTTGAAAAACAGGGGTTGGCTTTTGATCGGCGCTTTATGATCGCGTTAGCTGATGGTTCAATGGTCACTGCGCGTAAATATCCAAAGATGGTTAAGGTCAATTCAATACTGGTTGCAGATGGTTTGATCTTTACGGCAGCGAACCAATCTCCGTTAAAACTGCGTTATGCAGATTTCAAAATGCAACCTTCTCCAGCGCAAGTGTGGGACGATAACTTTACCGCTTACACCACAACCGATGAAGCGGATGATTGGTTTAGCCAAGTGTTAGGCCAGCGTGTTGAATTGCTGTTTACCGGAGAGCAATCAAACCGAATGCGTGAAAAAGTGGGTCACAATGTCAGTTTTGCTGATGGCTATCCAGTGCTGGTCATCAGCCAAGCTTCACTTGATGAACTTAATCGCCGCAGCCCTGAAGTGCACAGCATGGATCAATTTCGTACCAATCTAGTGGTACGAACCGATGAGCCTTTCGCTGAAGACAGCTGGAAGCGGATCCGAATTGGTGAGGTAGAATTTGAAGCGGTAAAACCTTGCGAACGCTGTATTCTCACTACTGTTGATGTGAATAAAGGGGCTTTTCGTCCAACCAAAGAGCCGCTAAGAACCTTGTCACAATTTCGTGCTAACGAAAGAGGTGGGGTGTTTTTTGGGCAAAATTTAGTCGCAAAAAATGAGGGGATGATTCGAGTTGGCGACAGCGTTGAGGTGCTTGAGTACAAAGAGAAAGAGTTTTATCGAGATTTGGGCATGAGTCACCATGTGATGACCTGTGTTGAGCGTGAAGCGATTGCGCGTGATTTTGTCACGTTCTGGCTAGAGCCGAAAAAGGGTGAAATGCCAAATTATCAACCTGGGCAGCACCTACCAATCGAAGTTGTGATCGATGGCGAGAACGTGGCGCGCCGCTACACTTTGTCATCTAGCCCATCGCGCCCGGGTCGGTTAGCGATTTCAGTCAAACGTATTGATGGCGGTAGAGTTTCTAACTGGTTGCTTGATCACTTGCAGGTAGGAAGTACATTGACCACGCAATCACCGGATGGCTCGTTTCATCTGTCGACTCAGCACCAACAACCGTTGTTACTGTTGTCGGCTGGAAGTGGCGTGACGCCTATGTTATCGATGTTGCGCTATCTTGCCGACAATCAACAAATTCAAGATGTGGTCTTTTATCATCAATGCCGCAGCGTTGAGGATATTCCTTGCCGTGTTGAACTTGAAGCGCTTAAGCAGCGACATCCGGGGTTGAAAGTCTTCATTTCTCTGACTCAAGCTCCAGTAGATTGGTTTGGCCTGAAAGGCCGGCTCTCTTTATCTCACCTTAAGCAAATCCAACATGTGACTGCTCGCCAAGTGTTTGTGTGTGGGCCTGATGGTTTTATGCAGAAAGCAAAAAGCTTATTGTTGAAAAAAGGGCTTGCGGAAGAATCTTACCACCAAGAAGCATTTGGTGTGGCGCACACCGTCGCAGCTGAGCTGAAAACGTTACAACTGAGCGTCAATGGCCATGTATTTGAGGGTAATAACCAAACGACCTTATTAGATCAAGCCGAAGCCGCTGGCATTGCGATTGCCAACAGTTGCCGAGCAGGGTTCTGTGGTGCGTGCAAGGTGACTGTGCAGTCGGGCAAAGTGCATCAACCTGACGTGCCAGCACTGCCTGAGCATGAACGTCATCTTGGTTTCGCTTTAGCGTGTTGTTGTATTCCTGAAACCGATATTGAGGTTGTAAACTAGTTTTCGCCTCACGCTGTTGCACTACAGTGACTTTGTCCAATAAAAATGCCTCTTGGGTCAGTGTTGACCGCAAGAGGCGTGACGTTGCTAGTGATTTTTATTCGAAACCGTTTCAGTCTCTTGAAAGTGACTCTCTTAAAGCTAGTTGGCAAAGTGCAGAAATACCAATTATTCGTTTTTATATAGTTAAATTAGTTTAAATTTGTGATGAAAATTCCATATTTTTTTTGTTTATTTTCCATCCAATCTTGCCTGTGTTTGATGTTTTTTTAGAATAGCTGTCGAATAAATGAGCGCTTGAACGTTTGCGTAAAAATATGTGATGAAACTCTCATTTTGTTCGCTATACTTTCCGCCCGGTTATGAGCCGGTGCTCAACCCATACAAGCCGTCACACGGAAATGTGAATGACCCCAAGGACTGGACCAGCTAAGTTCCTCTGCTTGTATAAGGTGATCTTAGATGAACAATATGTTCGCATACCCCTCTTTTTGTCATGCTTTTGTTGTGCAAAAGGACAATGATTCCTCCTTTGCCAAGTTTTTTGGTTCTACCCTTATTTCCAAATTTCAAACTAGGTAAATACAATGAATATTCTTTTTGGCCTCGTCGGCATTTTAGCGCTGATCGCTTGCGCCTACCTGCTCTCTGAAAATCGATCTTTCATCAATTGGAAAACCGTATCACGTGCTTTATTGCTGCAAGTTGGTTTTGCCGCGCTGGTGCTCTACTTCCCATGGGGACAAAGCGCACTAGCCAGCATCAGCGGCGGTGTGTCGAGTTTGCTGGGTTTCGCCGATGCAGGAATCCGCTTTCTATTCGGTGATTTAGCCGATTCCGGATTTATTTTTGCTGTTCGTGTTCTGCCTATCATCATTTTCTTCAGCGCTCTTATCTCTGCCCTTTATTACCTTGGTATCATGCAAAAAGTCATCGAGTTTATCGGTGGTGGTATTCAAAAATTTTTAGGTACGAGCAAAGCAGAATCTCTGGTTGCTACGGGTAACATTTTCCTTTCACAAGGCGAATCACCACTGCTTGTGCGTCCCTTTTTGTCGCGCATGACACGTTCAGAACTGTTTGCCGTCATGGCCGGAGGCATGGCCTCTGTCGCAGGTAGCGTGTTGGGTGGCTATGCCGGTCTAGGTGTTGAGCTTAAATACCTTATTGCAGCCAGTTTTATGGCGGCACCCGGCAGTTTAATGATGGCAAAAATCATCGTACCAGAGCGCGATGTTCCACTTGATCAAACCAATATTGAGATGGATAAAGCGCAAGAGAGTAATGTGATTGACGCACTGGCGAGCGGGGCGATGAATGGCATGAAAGTGGCGGTGGCCGTCGGTACAATGCTGGTTGCATTTGTGAGCGTGATTGCGATGGTTAACACTGGGCTTGAAAGTTTCGGTGAGTTATTGGGTTTGAACGGCATTACCTTACAACTGCTGTTCGGTTATCTATTTTCACCACTGGCTTGGTTGATTGGTGTACCAAGCCATGAAGTCTTGATGGCGGGCTCTTACATTGGGCAAAAAGTGGTGATGAACGAATTTGTGGCTTTCATTGATTTTGTTGACCACAAAGCGCTGTTGTCGGAACACACCCAAGTTATCATTACTTTTGCTCTGTGCGGCTTTGCCAATATTGGTTCTATCGCGATCCAATTAGGCTCTATCGGGGTTATCGCTCCTGAACGCCGTGCAGAAGTCGCGAATTTAGGTATTAAAGCGGTGATTGCAGGTACGCTAGCTAACTTAATGAGTGCATGTCTAGCGGGCATTTTCATTCTGCTTTAAACGCCCTGTTTGCTTCTCTCAATGCTCACTGCGGTGGGCATTTTTGATCCCTTTTTTGAATGATTGACACCTCAGTAATTGCTGAAAAGCTGATTTATAGCAAATTCCGTTTCTGATGAGCGCGTAGTATAGCTTGCAATTAACTGCGTATCCCAACATAGGCGATACGCTGACATGCTAACTTATTGAGTGCTTGCTATGGAAAATCTTGTTGAACGCTTTTTGCGTTATGTCTCTTTTGATACTCAATCTCACCTCGCCAGCCGCCGTTGCCCGAGTTCAGTAGGGCAAATGACGTTTGCCCATACACTGCATGAAGAATTAATCGCATTAGGCTTAACTGATGCTACGGTTGATGAACACGGCTATGTTATGGCGAAGTTGCAATCGAATGTTGATTACCCTGTTCCTGCGATTGGTTTTATTGCACATATGGATACCGCGCCAGATGCGTCAGGCAAACACGTTAAGCCGCAAATTGTGGAGAATTATCAAGGTGGAGACATTGCTTTAGGTAAAGGGGATGAGGTGCTGTCACCTATTCAATACCCGGATTTGCATCAACTGCATGGTTACAATCTGATCACGACTGACGGCACCACACTGCTTGGTGCCGATAATAAGGCAGGCATCGCTGAAATTATGACGGCCATTGAGAGGTTAATTGCTGACCCAAGCATCGCACATGGTGATATTTGTATCGGTTTCACTCCCGATGAAGAGATCGGCCGGGGCGCGGACTTATTTGATGTGGAGAAGTTTGGCGCACAGTGGGCTTATACCATTGATGGTGGCCCGGTGGGTGAGTTGGAGTATGAGAATTTCAATGCGGCGAGCGCTGATGTTATTTGCTATGGCGTGAATGTTCACCCTGGGACCGCGAAAGATAAAATGGTGAATGCCATCAACATCGCCGCACAATTTCAGCTTATGATGCCAGCCGATCAAACCCCAGAGACCACGCAGGGCTATCAAGGCTTTTACCATTTAAAATCCGCAGAGATGAGTGTGGCTCGCTCAACCTTGGGTTACATTATTAGAGACTTTGAACGAGAAGGCTTGGAAGCTCGTAAAGCGTTTATGCAGCAGCAAGTGGACCAGTTAAATGCCCGTCTTGAGAAAGGACGAGTTGAGTTGGTTGTGACGGACAGCTATTTCAATATGAAAGAGATGGTCGAGCCTCATCCACAAGTCATTGAACTGGCTAAACAAGCCATGATTGCTTGTGATGTTGAACCGCTGATCAAACCTATTCGAGGTGGTACGGATGGTGCGAGGCTCTCATTCATGGGCCTGCCATGCCCTAATATTTTCACTGGCGGTTATAATTTTCATGGTATTCATGAGTTCATTACCATTGAAGGGATGGAACAAGCGGTAAACGTGATTGTAAAACTGGCTGAAAAGACAGCGTTGGCGAATCAACACTGATAACAAACCTTTCCTTTCGCCAATCTCAAAGGGAGTTTCTCTTCCAAAGCTATGACAGGGCGCATAATAATTGCGCCTTATGCCGACGTTAACTATTCACTCAGTTACAATACCTTTCTAAAATTTCTAACACGATCTCAATCTGCTGCTCTCTAGTGGCTTAGATGTGTTGCTGCTCATTATGCATAAAAATAAAAGAAGGGGATTGATATGGAGAAAGTGGTCGCGGTGTGGGACTTTCTTATCACTCATAAATTGGTGTTTAGTATTTTAATCATGACGTTGATTATTTTGACGCGGCGAGTTGTGCTTTCTCAAATTCGTGGCGATGTCGCACTGATTACCGAAAAGCAGCGTAAATGGATGTCACGCACCAAGAATGGCACCTTTGCGTTTACTTTGGTCATCCTCTTCGTATTGTGGCAATCAGAGATCAACGAATTTGCACTGTCAGTGACTGCGATAGCGGTCGCCATTGTAGTCGCATCAAAAGAGATCATCTTGTGTTTTACGGGTTCAATTCAGCGAGCGAGCTCTCGCTCATTTCGTATCGGGGATTGGATTGAAGTCGGAAAACTGAGCGGTGAAGTGATCGAACACAACTTGATGGCAACCGTGATCCAAGAAATCGACTTGAATCATGGTCAATACCACTACACTGGAAAAACTGCGACCTTGCCAAACAGTATGTTCTTCTCGTTTCCGGTAAAAAACCTTAATTTTATGAAGCGTTATGTGTTTCATAACTTTTCGATAGTAGTGCCTGAATTTGTAAATTTGTATCCTTTATTGCCGATTATGCATGAAAAGATTGAGAGCCACTTTGCCCACTTTATTGATGTTGCAAGGCGCTATAACAGCATGATTGAAAAACATGCGGGTGTAGATTTGCCCAGTGCTGAGCCGCACATTCAGATCAGCAGCGCAGCCGCAGGAGAACAGATCGTGCATTTCATGATTTTTTGCCCAACAGAGCGGGCCAACCATTTAGAGCAACTGATCCGCCAAGACTTTATGCAAGCATATGAAAACGCATTTCCACGTGCTTTAGTTGCAACAGAAGTGTTGCCGAGTGAAGTGGGTAGCTAACTGCCGAATAATGAGCGCTCACACAGTATGGTGAGCGTCTTACCTGCAATTACTGTTTGGGTGAGAAAAGATATATTAGTGATGAAAGTGAGATTAACGCTCAATTGCGTGTGTTTTTTTCACCGAAATCCCTAAGCGTTTTGAAAGCCGAGTGAGATTCGCGCGATCCACTTGCAATAATCTTCCCGCTTTTGCCCAATTAAAATCGGATTGGGTCAATGCTTCACTGATCAATTTACGCTGATATTCATCCGTTGCTTCTCGCAGCCCACGTTGCCACACCTTCGCTGTGACCTCTTTGTCGCTCAACGTACTTTGCGTGTTAACCAGGGGTAGGCTGAAATCTAACTCACCTATGTCGTAGCTGTTGACGGTGATCAACGCTTGTAAGCCTTGTCTGGCTCGTGCTTTCAGCGCTGCGCGGTTGATCACGTGTTCTAATTCGCGAACATTACCGGGCCATGAGTAGTTGAGTAACCCAGCCAGTGCGTTGGGATCGATTTTGAGCTGTGTGATACCGAGCTTGCGACGCGCTTGCTCTAAAAAATAACCTGCCAACAAGGTAACGTCACCATTTCGCTCTCTTAGCGGAGGGATATGAACAGGGTATACGCTGAGTCGATGGTAAAGATCGGCTCGGAATCTTCCCGCTTCCACCTCTTGCTTTAAATCTCGATTTGTCGCTGCCAATATCCGTACATCAATAGTTTGGACATGATCTTGTCCTACGGGCTGAATTTCATTGTTCTGCAATGCACGTAAAATCTTGCTTTGGGCAGCCAGTGGCAGTTCACCGATTTCATCGAGAAATAAGGTTCCACCGTCGGCTAATGCAAACTTGCCTAAGCGATGCCGTTCTGCTCCAGTAAAGGCTCCTTTGACATGCCCAAATAGTTCACTTTCGACCAAGTTTTCTGGAATTGCGGCGCAGTTGACATAAATAAGAGGTTGGCGTTTACGCGCTGATAGTTGGTGCAGTGTTCGTGCGACCAGCTCTTTACCGACACCCGTTTCACCATGGATTAAAATGTTGAAATTAGAAGGGGCGACCACTTCCAAATCGGCTTTCATGGCCAGCATCGACGCACTTGAACCGATGATCTCTCCACCTTCTCTGTCCCATGCTTCTTCATTCAGCTCTTCTAAGCGTTGCTGTGATTGTTTGGCTTGTGCTTCAAGTTGAGAAAAGGTCAGTGCCATTTTCAAGGTAGAGGCCGCGATTGCCGACAACGCTTCTAGGCTGCGTTTGGGAATATGCTCAAACATGTTGGGATTAAGGCTATCAAGCGTCAATATACCGAGCAGTTTATCACCAAATAAAAGGGGTAGGCCCATACAAGAGTGCATGGGAAGGTCGCCATCATGATCCATTAATAAACCATCGAAAGGATCGGGTAGTGGTGAATTCGCATCGAAAATAACCGGCCCATCAGCGTGGCAAATCTCACGAAAGCGGGGATGTTCATCAATTAAAAAGCGTCGGCCTAAGGTATCGCGAGTCAAGCCTTGCATCGCAAGGGGGATTAACAAATCACCTTGGCGTGAAAGCAGCATCACACAGTCGCATTGAATGGTTTTACGAATCGCATCAAGCAGGCGATTGAACCTATCTTGATCGTTCAAACCACTTGCGAGTCCTATGGTCATTTCAATCAAGGTATAGATGGAAAAATCTTGCATGGTAAGCACTCAGGTGATGTTTTTGGATATTGTAGTGTCATAATGACATTTTTTGAAGTGTTATTTTGACCTGATTATTTAATGATTTATTATTTTTTATTTAAAAATCAATGGATTAATGTTGGTATGCTTTGTGCTATACAAGCTTCAGTATCAGAGCGAATCTAATTCGCCATTTATAAAATCTGAGGAGAAAGCTCAATATGCTCAATAATCAACACATCGCCATTGTCAAAAGTACCATTCCTTTGCTTGAATCTGCCGGGCCAGCGCTTACAGCTCATTTCTATCAGAGAATGTTTACTCACAATCCTGAGCTAAAAGATATTTTTAATATGACCCATCAACATACTGGCCGTCAGGGCGTTGCACTGTTTGAGGCGATTGCCGCGTATGCGAAAAATATTGAAAATCTCGCCGCATTAACCAGTGCAGTGGAACGTATTGCCCAAAAGCACACCAGCTTTAACATTCAGCCAGAGCACTATCAAATCGTCGGTCATCACCTTATTGAAACGTTGCGAGAGCTTGCTGCCGATGCCTTTACTCCTGACGTTGAAGCAGCATGGACGGCGGCTTATCTCTTTTTAGCGCAAGTCTTCATTGATAGAGAAGGAGAGTTGTACTTACAGCGTAAGCAGGCGATCGGTGGTTGGGAGAATGCGCGTGAGTTTGTGTTGCAAGATAAAGTGAAAGAGTCTGAATTCGTCACTAGCTTTATCTTTGAGCCTGCTGATGGCAAAGCAGTATTAGATTATCAGGTTGGTCAGTATATTGGGGTTGAACTTAAGCCGGAAGGTGCGCCATATAGTGAAATTCGTCAATATTCCTTGTCACAAAAACCCAATGGAAAAAACTACCGCATTTCTGTGAAGCGTGAAGGCGTGGATACTGAACATCCTGGGACAGTCTCTAACTATTTACATGATTACGTTGAAAAAGGCAGTCGAGTGAAACTTTATGCGCCAGCGGGTGATTTTTTCTATGTTGAGAAGCTCGCTCCCGTTGTACTTATCTCTGCAGGTGTCGGGGCAACACCAATGCAAGCCATACTTCAACAGCTTGCGTCAGTAGGAAAAAAAGAGGTGACGTATCTGCATGCTTGCAACAATTTATCACAACACTCCTTTATTGATGAAACCGCGACATTAATGGCGGTGCATCCATCATGGCAGCAAGTGGTTTGGTATCTGGAAAGTGAGCAAACACCAGCCAAGCAAGGTTCTATGATCTTGCATGAAGTTTGCGAGCAACTGCCGCTAACACAGGGGGATTTTTATATCTGTGGCCCCGTTGGTTTTATGCAGTTCATTGTTGAACAGCTTGAATTGCTTGGCGTAGCAAGAGAGCGTATCCATTACGAAGTCTTTGGTCCACACGCCTATTTATAAAGTATAAAGCTCTATCTCTAAGGGCCTATACCCTTCCCATTTAAAGCTGCTGCGGTGTTGGTTACGTTCGCTTACCCCAATCACATAGTTTATCTATGCTCATGGGGATGAGCTCACTTGCCGTCTACCTGCAACTTCAAGTTGTTTGGGTATAGATACTGAAAAGTGAGCTGGGAATTAATGCTCACTTTTTATTTGTAGTGCTTGCCAAGTAATTTCATCGGAATGGCTATCGCTATCAATAAAGATAGAAGACCCACTAATCATCACTGAAATATCCATACCTCGGTTCAAGGAAGTAGAGAGTTTTTCAATCGCTGCAGCATCAAAGCGAAATAGATCGACATTGAGGTGAGAGAACTTTCCCTTGTTCTGCTCCCACCAAACCTGTGATTTCGTGTTAAAGCTGTAGACTTTCACCTGTTTTGCAAGCCGTGTGGCTTTTTTAATGCGATCAGCATCGGGTTCTCCGACTTCAATCCAGAGCTGAATTTGGTCATCTAATGATTTTAGCCAGAGATCAGGTTCTTCAATGGAAGAAAGTCCTCTAGTAAATGTTAGCTCGGGTGAAGCATTAAGACAAAACGCCAAAATGCGCGCCATCATTCGTTCGTTGCTTTCTGAAGGATGCTGAGCAATGGTGAGATTTAAAGAGTCATAATGATCGCGATTAGTATCCGTCAGCGCAATACGGAACTTATAGATTGTCGGTTTAAGAGCCATTGGAAGAATGCCAAGAGGTAAAAACGAAAATAGCCAGCAAATTGCTGGCTATTAGAATACTTAGTAAAAATTATACTAGGCGGATGTTTTCAGCTTGAGGGCCTTTTTGACCTTGAGCTACTTCAAACTCTACCTTTTGACCTTCAGCAAGAGTACGGAAACCGTCACCTTTAATTTGGCTGAAGTGTGCGAATACGTCTGGACCGTTTTCTTGTTGAATGAAACCGAAACCTTTAGTTTCGTTGAACCATTTTACTGTACCAGTAACTGTGTTAGCCATTTTTATACCCAAAATCAAAAAAAATTTTACAGCCGAATACGGCGCGGATAGCGTGGAAAAGTAGATTGCTATTGCGTACGACACGACGGGGGAGTTACAAGTAATCCAACGAGACGTATGTGTATACAAAGAACTGCTTTCTAGCTAGTGCAAAGTCTAGTTCAAACTTTTATCTTGTCAATCATAACTCGATAAAACTCGAAAAACTTTCTTAAAATTGTTAGGTTTTATGCTCTATGTTGCATTTTCTTATGATGAGGCTTGAAATTAACATTACTATTCTATTACCCATTGACATAGTTGAAGTTTTAGCCAGAGTTAGTGGTCAGATGAGTTCGATGGTTGAAGCCGTTTATTACTGGCCAACGTTCATTGAGTGAGGAGAAGGGTTAGGTTTACTTTCCTATTTAATGGCTCTCTTTTTGGGCTGAATGACTCTCCTCAAAACTGAGGCAATTTTTCCCTATCAAATAGCATCTTTAAGTTGTTTTGGCGACAACTCGGAACGTTGCGCTGTACACATCACAAATTTGTACTTTCAATGAAATATTTACTCGGTTAAATAATTGTTACAATTGGTTCCATTTTGAAGTGTTTTTTTTGGTAATGCTATGTCCCATCTAATTTTCGGGTTTTCTGTTGTTAACTACTGATTAACAATTGTTTTATTCTAAGCCAATAAGGAAAAATTGCTTGTTTTTTGAACTTGAAATTCTTATTTAATGGAGGAAAATGTATGTAAACTGAGTTTTCGAAAATGAATGGATACTTTCTCATAAAAAGAGAGGTTTACAACATGAAACTAATACTGATTTTAATGGCGTCTGTCTCGGCGGGTGTGGCCTCTGCTGATCACTTTCATTCATTTTTGCTTGGGCTTTACATCGCGTCACTCGCAGTAGGTAGCTGTTACTGGTTTGCGTTTCGAAGTACTAAAGTGCCGGAGTTTGCCCTTTTTCTTCTCATCTGTGGGCTTCTTGCTAAATTGACAGTGACCATTATCGGTGTTGCGTGGGGGATATCGGCGCAATTGATCACATCGCCTTTTATCTTTGCTTTGTCGTATCTCTTCTTCTCTATTGTCGTGACATACCTCTGGTTCAGTTATCGAGATAAATTAACCTCTGCAATCTCTAAAACAACGGCGCATCACGCGTAGCGCACTTAATGCATAGCGTCTTTATGCGTAACTTACGCGTAAGATGGTTAATGTGATAGTGAACTAAATTATTTCTGTTAATGCAAAAGGGCTTCCTCACTGGGCCCTTTTGGTGCTTTTGCACTTTAGACTTTTGTCCAAGAGTGGCGCTCATCTTTTCGATATACACTGTTGGCAATGATTATTTATCTCCTGAACAAGGAAGTACTATGGGCATCGGATTATTTTGGGCAGAGAAAGTTATCTTAATGCTGGGCATCATTTTTATTGTGACGAGTATTGTGCGGTATGGTAAACGTAGCCATGACTGGAAAGGTGTCATCACGATGTTTTATCGTCGCATTCCCATGTCAATTGAGGAATATAAGTGGTACCGCTTGGGAGTGGCATTCATTGTTACCGCTATTGTGTTGCGGATTGCTGTACTGACCTTCTGGCCCTCACTATGAGGTTGAAATGAGCGAGCATTGTTGCTTGCTAACCGATGTTTCGCTTGAGTGTGTAGCCTTTTATGACCCCTAAAACTTTTTAATTAATTTTTTGCGCAACTCGCATCTACGCGAGGTTTAGGTATACACTCTATTTATCGAATTAATAAATAGAAGGTGATTACATGTCTTTCCCCGTACTCATCTGTGATGACTCTGCACTGGCTCGGAAGCAGATGGCTCGTTCACTTCCCGCCTCTCTAAACGCCGATATTACTTTCGCAGTCCATGGTTTAGATGGCATTAAAAATCTTGAAGAGCATGATTTTAAATTAATGTTCCTCGATTTAACTATGCCTGAACTGGACGGCTACGGAACGCTAGAAGAGATGCAACGCAGAGGGATGACAACGCCTGTTGTTGTTGTTTCTGGTGATATACAGCCGAAAGCGAAAGACCGAGTATTGGCGTTAGGGGCGCGTGCTTTTATTCAAAAGCCGATTGATAAGGACGTGTTAAATAGCGTACTACGAGAGTTAGTCGAACCGCCAACACAGCCTCGTATCGTTACGCCTATCTCTGTTGAACTACCTATCTTAAAACGTCGTGACATCTATATGGAAGTTGCGAACGTTTCGATTGGTCGAGCAGCTGATGCTCTGGCGCGACACTTTGATGTATTTGTTCATTTACCGCTACCAAACGTCAATATTTTTGAAGTGAGTGAGCTACATATGGCACTTCGTGACTTGGCGGAAAATGATCAAGTTTCTGGTGTATGTCAAGGCTTTAGCGGTGAAGGCATTGCAGGTGAAGCACTGGTGCTCTTGAGTGATTCCAGTGTTTCTGATCTGAAAAAATTAATGAAAGTGCCAGCAGACAGTGAAGAGCTTGAAGAATTAGAACTGTTAATGGATGTATCAAACATATTAGTTGGTTCTTTTCTGAATGGATTAGGCGAGCAATCGGAGGTGCGTTTTTTTCAAAGCTCTCCAGTATTGCTTGGGCAACACATCTCCATTGACTCTGTGATCAATTCAACCGCTGGATCATTTAAAAAAACGATGACGTTTGAAGTGAGCTACAACATTGATCAAACGACGATCCGCTGTGACTTGCTCTTTATGTTTGTCGATGAGTCTCTTCCGTTGCTAGACAGTAAATTAGCGTACTTGATGGAGGATTTTTAACGATGAATCTCCCTGCAGAATTTGAACAGTTCCACTGGATGGTGGATATGGTGCAGAATGTCGATATGGGGCTGATCGTGATTAATCGTGATTACGAAGTGCAAGTGTGGAATGGATTCATGACACACCACAGCGGTATTCAAGGGCACGATGCGATTGGTAAAACCATTTTTGAACTGTTTCCTGAAATCCCCCAAGAGTGGTTTAAGCTCAAAACTAAACCTGTGTATGACTTAGGTTGTCGTAGTTTTATTACTTGGCAGCAGCGCCCATATCTCTTCAAATGTCGTAATGTTCGCCCTGTCACTCAGCAAGCCGATTATATGTACCAAAGCATTACTTTAAACCCGATGCGAACCACGACGGGTAAAATTAACTCATTGTTTTTATCAATACAGGATGCCACATCTGAGGCGTTAGCCTCTTTACAAATACGTTGATAGAATCAGGGTTTTAATGATTTCGAAGCCTCCTTTTGGTGTTTCATCAAGGAGGCTTCATGTTAGTGATGGGTTCAATTAATCAAGCGTTACAAGCTCATTTCCGCAACGTTGATTGTTTGCAAAGGCACGAATGTTATCCAAAGTTGTCTGAGCGATATTGTGTAGTGCATCTTCAGTCAAAAAGGCTTGATGTCCTGTAAATAGTACATTGTGGCAAGCCGATAGGCGTCTGAATACATCATCGACAATCACATCATTCGACTTATCTTGGAAGAAAAGATCCTTTTCATTGTCGTAAACATCTAAACCAAGAGCGCCGATACGACCTTGTTTCAGTGCTTCAATTGCTGCAACTGAGTCGAGTAATTCACCTCGGCTGGTGTTTACAATCATCACGCCATCTTTCATTTGGGAAAATGCGTGGCTGTTGAGTAAATGGTAGTTCTCTGGCGACATTGGGCAGTGAAGCGTAATCACATCACTTTGTTGGTAGATTTCCTCAAGGCTGCAGTAAGTTGCACCGAGTTCAATCGCCAGAGGGTTCTGATAAGGGTCGAAGCACAGTACCTTCATTCCCAACCCTTTCAAAATACGCATTGTGGCAATACCAATTTTTCCTGTGCCAACAACTCCCGCGGTTTTACCGAAGAAGTTAAACCCGACCAACCCCTCTAATGAGAAGTTAGCGTCTCGGGTACGTTGGTAGGCCTTGTGAAAGCGGCGATTCAAACACATCATCATTCCTACCGTGTGCTCTGCCACCGATTCTGGTGAATATGCGGGCACTCGCACCACTTGAATACCCAACTCTTTTGCGGCATCGAGATCGACTTTATCAAATCCGGCACAGCGCATTGCGATAAGCCTCGTCCCATTTTCATACAATTGGCTCAATACTGGGCGACTTAAGTCGTCATTCACAAAGGCACACACCACAGTGCATCCTTGGGCCATTTTAGCTGTGGCTGGGGTGAGTCGAAAATCGTGAAAGTGCAGCGAGAAGATCTTTGTATCACTGACCTCTGAGAAAGAACTCGCGTCATAAGATTTTGCGCTGAAAAATGCAATGTTGATCATGTTCTCTTCCTAATTAGACTTATAATTTTCACTATAAATACGCCTAATATCACAGAAAATAAACCACAAAATAACTATGTCTTTGGGATGGTAGGAGTTGCGGGGGGATGTCACTAAAATCGAAAACGGACGGATTAATGATAAAAATTCACCACAATCTGTAAAAATCTCCGATAGAAATGTCTGAGTCACCTCTTCTGTGAGTGTGATTTGCCTCACATTTTCGGCGCAATACTGAACAAGGTAACGTTTGCTTATTATATGAAAGCTTTCGCTAAAATGATGCGTTCTTTAATAACGTATTGAAAAATAAAAATTTACACGACGAGTATTTGAGAGAGATGAACTTGAGAAGTGTCGGATATGAAAGTTTCGAGATAGTACCACAAAAAAAATGCAAATATCAGACTTGCCGATAAGAAATCCGGGCCTATAATGCTGAAAACCGGAGCGTCTGCCAACGCTCCGGTTTTTTTGTGTCCAAAATGTACTGACGTCTGCCAACGAAGGTACTACGCACTCTGCAAAAGAGACACAAATGGTCAATTAATCAAGGAATTACATAATGCGTATCGAACAAGAACTTAAGTTAGGTTTTAAAGATGTCCTGTTTCGCCCTAAGCGTTCAACACTAAAAAGCCGTTCTCAAGTAAATTTAACCCGCGATTTTACATTCAAGCATAGTGGGCGTCAATGGTCCGGCGTGCCTGTTATTGCGGCGAATATGGACTCGGTAGGCAGTTTTGCTATGGCGAAGTCACTTGCTGAACATGATGTAATGACAGCGGTTCATAAACATTACTCAGTAGCTGATTGGGCTGAGTTTGTTAAAAACGCCGATACATCAACACTTAAGCATGTGATGGTTTCTACAGGTACATCTGATGCTGATTTTCAAAAAACCAAAGACATCATGGCGCTTAGTGACGATCTGATTTTCATCTGTGTTGATATTGCTAACGGCTACTCTGAGCACTTGGTCGATTACGTACAACGCGTGCGTGCACAATTTCCAGATAAAGTGATCTCGGCAGGTAACGTTGTCACCGGTGACATGTGTGAAGAGCTCATCCTTGCGGGTGCGGATATCGTAAAAGTTGGTATCGGCCCAGGTTCGGTTTGTACCACGCGCGTGAAAACAGGTGTTGGTTATCCTCAGCTTTCAGCCATTATTGAATGTGCCGATGCGGCGCACGGATTAGGCGGGTGTATCATTGGTGATGGTGGCTGTACATGCGCAGGTGACGTTTCTAAAGCCTTTGGTGGTGGCGCTGATTTTGTCATGCTTGGTGGCATGCTTGCAGGTCATGAAGAGTCTGGCGGCGAAGTGTTTGAAAAAGATGGCGTGAGCTACATGAAGTTTTACGGCATGTCGTCACAGTCTGCAATGGCGAAGCACTCTGGCGGCGTTGCAAAATACCGCGCAGCGGAAGGCAAAACTGTATTGCTACCTTTCCGTGGCAGCGTTCACGACACCATCTCTGACATTCTTGGCGGTGTGCGTTCAACTTGTACTTATGTCGGTGCAGCTAAGTTAAAAGAGTTAACTAAGCGCACCACATTTATCCGCGTACAAGAGCAAGAAAATAACGTGTTTGGCCGCGAGTAAATCAATAGTTTTAACAACCATAATTAATCAGAGCCGCTTTTGCGGCTCTGATTAATTATGCCCCTCACTACGAAGAGTGTATTGCGCTGTTAAAAAGGAAATAATTGCCTAGCAAGAAAAAAGCCGCCAAAAATAGGCGGCTAAAAGTGTGCAAGCAAAGGTGTTGTTTAAGTCGAACCTGTCTTTCGCTACAAACAATAGACTGAAAAGGTGAGGTGCTCAACCCTGTCGTTCATGAAATGAGATGTGAAACAAGGTGAATATGTAATTATTGCATGTATAATATTCAGCTAGAACCACTTGGGGTCCCTGAGGTCAAGGCTTGGCGAGTGTAGGTAGTAGACGGTTTATAATAGATTATGCGGTTTTAAAATGTCAGCCAGCACTGAAATGGTTTTGGTACTGGCTGAGTTTTATCTAGATGTTGGTATCTTCAATTACGTCAAATAACCGTTCCACTCTTTGCTGTATGAGCATTGGGTACAACGTCTTTATTTAACCAATGGCTGATTACTTGCTGTAACGCATTTAATGACGTCGGTTTCTCTAAACGACCGTCCATCAGCTTGCTAATCATTTCTAGCTCACGTTCGCCAGATTCACCTGACAGCGCAATGATCGGAACCTGCGGAGAATGCGCCTTAATGATTTGGCTGGCTTCAAAACCATTCATAACTGGCATTTGAATATCCATCAAGATCAAATCGATGGAATTCGCTTTAAAGATTTCTACTGCATTTTCACCGTTGTTTGCCTGCAAGTTGTTAACACCAAGTTGGTTCAGATACATTTGAACTAGTGAGCGTTGTACTTCTTTATCGTCAACGATGAGCACCGTGGGGGCTTTGTTATTGATTAGAAATGACTTATCGATTGGTTGTATATTGTCAACGGTTCTTTGCTCTGTATTCGGTTTAGGTTGTTGCCAACTTTTGAAATCAGGAGTACGAAGCGAGTCGGCTTGGGGGGCATTGGGTACCATAGGAAAGTATAAGTGGAATTCCGTAAACTCCCCCAGTTTCGATTTGCATTCAACTCGGCCGCCAAAAGAGCGCATGACACGCTGGCAATAGCCGAGCCCCAGACCGCTGCCTCCGCTTTTTTGATAAGAGAAAAAGTCATCGAAAATTTTATAAGAAATGGCGTCGTCAATCCCCGGGCCTGTATCTCTGAAGATTAAAATATTTTCATAAGTACCGATTTGAGTTGTGATCTCAATTTGGCTATTTGGGTAGGAATCAAAATAATAAATTGCGTTACGAATCAAGTTGAAAATAACAAAGTTGAATAAGGTTTCATTAAGTTTTGCTACGAAGTCATCTTGCTGTGGTAAGTGAATTCGCTCAATTACTTTCTCGTTCTCAAAACCATATTGACTGACCGCCTGATCAACGGCTTTGTGGATCGACGTCATCGTAATCGGTTCGTGTTCAGGTGAACTATCGCTGACCTCGCGCAAGATAATATCAATCAACTGCCGCCCACGTTGAATAGCCGCTTGGCCGTTCTCAATATCCTGTTTAATTTGTTGTGCGGGCGCTTGACTATCAATATGTTGCTTTAAAATTTCAAAATGTAATTGTACTTGAGCGAGTGGGTTACGCATTTCATGCGCAATTGAATTCGCTAATGCGCGACTTTGGCAGACACGTCTATCCGCTTCAATAATACTTTGTATTCGGGTTAGCAAGGTTTGAAGTGCAGCGATTTCTTCATTAGAAAACATCTGATTATTGATTTTGTGTGGCGAGATTAATAAATGTGTGACCAATTTGCTGTGGCCAAACAGTGGCATAACCAACGCTGTATTGTTTGAGCTCATTTTGTCATAAAGGGCTTTGATCGAGTTTTTTACCGCGGTTTTGTTGTCTAATTTTTCAAACAATTCATCAAACACTAGTGCGGTTTGTTTGGATGAAAGGTAACGTTCGTAGACGGTTTCGTTATAGTTACTATTAACGAACTGCAGCTTATCATCGGCGATGTATAATAACTGGCCTAAACGGCGCATCGCATCATCAATTGACCGCTTGAAATCGTCTTCCAAAGCGAGAATTTGCTCTACAGGAGTCTGCTGATTGCCGTAAATGAGTAAAGAGGCGTAACGGCTCAAGCGTTTGTAGAGTGGATTCCAAGCAATACCAATAAGCGCACAGAGTGGTATTGCAATCAGCCATTGGTTGCTGTCGGTGAGAGGGATGAAGATTGCGCCGAGCGGTATGAATAAAACCCCACATACTAACGCAGTATTGAGACACAGGTAAGCAAGGTATTTCACACTGTAGAAGCGTGAAGTGATAAGAGCATAGCCAACAAACATCATTTCGCTGATGGAGAGTGCCGGAGGTAGCCAAGTGAGTGAAAAATCTTGAAAGAAAAAGGTAATTCCGACTTGGAGTATGAGCGTTGAAAGCATGTATACCAGGATACCTGCAATCATATAGTTGGTTTTGGCCAGTGTTAACTTACTGCTATTGGCTCGCATTGAGATCAAGTTGAACAGTGTCATTATCATGGCGCAAAGTAGAGCACTAAAAAAGTATGGGGTGTGTGGCCCAAACTCAATGACAAATTTGCTCGGCCCAGCGATATCAACATGTCGGACCGTAAGGTTAGGCTGTAAATTAATGACCAAGAAATACATAACTATGGCAATGAAAAACAGTTGTTGCCAAAGGTATATTCTGCCTCCTCTTTGCTCGGCAGATAGCTGACATGAAAAATAGTAAGCAAAAGCAAACGCAAAGGATGATACGACGTTGGCAAATTTGGCCATAAATATAGCTCTATCTGCGCCAAACTCGGCTAGCCAATCAGTATGGAAATACGCATTACTCCCTATCCATGCAATGATAAAAAGAGAATAAGCAATATAGGCGACATGGCGTGTACCCCAGATCATTTCATTTTTTTGCTTAAGACGATAGCAATAGTAAGTTAACCAAACGAGCACCATGGCTACTGCTGCGATAAGCGTTATCGCTTTAGGATAGAGAATTGGCTCTAAGCTGAAATCAAGCATACTCTTCCCTTTTGATTAAATCGTATTTTCTGCTTTGAGAAACCGCATGTTTATAGTCACGAAAATCGGCATCACTGAAGACGCGGTCCATTGATTCGAAATTCCAGAAACCACGATAAGTTTTTACTCCGTCGTTATTCAGATCGCAATTTCCACAATGGAAATACGCTTTCGGGTCAACCGCTTGATAAAAATTGAGCATGAAAGATTGAGCAGTAGCGAATAAACCAAGTTTGTATCCTAGCTGATGCATTACTTGCATGAATTTTTTTTGAGCAAGGTAGAGGAAGTAGAGCTTTTGCTGAGCGTTGCCACTGACGGTGAAACGCAGCACTTCACAGACTGCTCGCGTATCAACCAATTGTCGCCGAAATTGATGATCGAATTCTGGGAGAGAGTCGCACTTTAGCAGTGCTGGTTTGAAAAGCTGTAATTCCATCAAGGCATCGTGGCCATGATCGGGTAAGCAGAACTGCCACTGCTTATTACTGAACTGCGGCACATAGCTGAGCCAAGTCTGATTTACTGACCAATCTTGTACCAACATTGAAGCGACCAGTGTGGGAGATGCTTCGTTATCAGGATGCTTGAGTAAAACAAAGTGCTTCCCTTTTTGTGATAAGGACAATAAAGGCAGCATCTCGTACCACTTTTCGCCTTTAATAAATAGCTCAAGATTGCTCAAGGTGATCGCATCTTTGATAGGCATTTTTTGCGGGTGACTGGGCATTGTGACCCAAAGTTCAGAATCCTCTATCTGGTCGATCAAAAAACCACGGTAGGCACAGTCTTTAAGTGGCAGTTCGATACGAGGAGGAGCATCCGCTTCGATAGGGAATAGTGTTTTCATAGCCGCAATTTCGCATTCACACCAGAAATCTAGCCAATGCGAATAACACTCGCTGACGGCTTGCTCAAGATGTGCTATCTCTTCACCTAATGTATTCGGATAGCGCCGGATGAGTTCTCGGTAGTCCATCAATTCAAACAGTACTGAGAAGCTTTTATTGTGATGTTCAGGAAATAGGTTGAGTAATTGGTTTTTGCGGTGATCTGTAACGGCGCGAAAAAGATCAGCCCGTTGCTGTGGTTGATAAGTATTGATGACGAACTCTACCAGAGCCCGCTGTTTTTTTTCAATAGGCAGACTGCTTGTCAGCCGTGAGCCTAAAGATGATATTATTTTCATAGAGTTAACCTAGCCTAGGTTTATTTAATTATTTTTTATTAGTTTTATTAGATAGGCTCCAGTAAATGAGACTTTGATTTAGGAGGGTATTTGGCGTCACGTCAGTTAGTAGCAGTAACCGCGATTTTATTTGTACCTAACATCCTAAGTACCAGTTGCATATCCGCAGCAAGTTTACTACTTGCACTTACCCTCCACAACAGAGTTTTATAATAAAAGCCTTCCGAAGAAGGCTTTATCTATATGGTTAATTTATCAATTATTATCGTATCAATAGCATCGGTACGCTTGATTCGGCTAAGAGCCGAGTGGTGTTACTGCCAACAAAAAACTGACGAAGTTTAGAGTGTCCAAACGCGCCCATGACGATCATGCCAAGTTGGTTTTGTTGTTGGTACTGAAGAATCGCCTTATGAACTTCGCCAGATAAGCACGCTTCCACAACGTGAATACCGTGTTCACACAATTTTTCGGCGGCAGCTTTAAACGCGATCGCTTTATCGTGGTTATCTTCCACCATCACCAAATGGCACTCCAGCCCTTTTAGCAGCGGTGTTTTAATGGCTTTATCCACTAGTTTCTGGCTAATTTCACTGCCATCAAAGGCTAATAGATAGCTTTGTGGTGGCGTAAAATCACCCGTTGCCACTAAGGTGTGCGACTTCATTGTACGCACGATACTCTCTAATTGAGATCCAACAGCCATGGCGTCGTTTTGGTGCACTTCACCCGATTTACCGACCACCAATACACGAATTTCGTTTTCAAGATCAAGCAAAGTTTCTAACAGGTTGCCGTGCTTTTGCAGTTTACGCACATCTTGTAAACCTTGTTCATGAGCTTTGGTTTCTAGCTCATTGAGTAACGCTTTACCGTGCCTTAAGGCCAGTTTAGAACGCTTTTCGTCTAGTTCAATAAGCTCTTTCAACAGCTGTTCTCGGCTGCCTAAACCGATATTACCAGATAACTCACTTTCGGTTTGATTAGCCGCTTTATCAAGTACGTGCAGTAAGGTTAACGGTGCGTGTAAGCTTTTGGCGGCCCACACGCTTAAATTGGCGACCGACTGTGAATAAATCGATCCATCGATGCAAGCAATAATATTGGTCATAATCTGTTCCTTAATGTCCGCCCATCAGCTTTTCAACTTCTTCTGGCTTACCATGCACGCCGAATTTATCGACAATCGTTGCTGTTGCTTCATTCATACCGATGATGTTTACATCGGTCCCTTCGCGTCGGAATTTGATAACAGCACGATCTAGCGAAGAAACCGAAGTAATATCCCAAAAGTGCGCTGCAGAGAGGTCGATAGTGACACGCTCTAAGACCTCTTTGAAGTCAAACGCGTTCATAAATTGATCTGACGAAGCAAAGAAGACTTGCCCAACAACACGATAGGTACGCTCTTCTCCATTTTCAGAGAGTTCACTTTTAACCACCATGAAGCGGCCAATTTTGTTAGCAAAGAAGAGAGAAGCAAGCAGCACGCCGACACCGACACCGATCGCTAAGTTATGGGTTGCAACCACAACAACAACGGTCGCGATCATCACGATGCTGGTAGAAAGTGGGTGAGTTTTGAGATCCTTTACCGAACTCCAAGAGAAGGTCCCAATGGAAACCATGATCATTACCGCGACTAAAGCCGCCATCGGGATGAGCTTGAGCCAATCACTTAAAAACACCACCATGATGATCAGTAGAATACCGGCGCAAAAAGTAGAGAGCCTGCCGCGTCCGCCGGATTTAATGTTGATGATCGATTGACCAATCATCGCACAACCAGCCATGCCGCCAAGAAAGCCGGTGGCAATGTTGGCAATACCTTGGCCTTTACATTCACGATTTTTATCACTGCTGGTATCGGTTAAATCGTCAACAATGGTTGCTGTCATCATTGATTCTAATAAACCGACAACGGCCAATCCGGCTGAATAAGGAAATATTATCCATAAGGTTTCAAGGTTGAGCGGAACATCTGGCCATAAAAATATCGGCAAAGTATCTGGTAATTCACCCATATCGCCCACAGTGCGAATATCAATGTCAAAGCTGATAGCAATCAGAGTTAAGGCGATAATGCACACTAATGGCGAAGGTAGCAATTTGCCAACCACAGGAACGTAGGGGAATAGGTAGATAATCGCTAGCCCACCGAGTGTCATGGCATAAACGTGCCATGTTACATTGGTCAGCTCTGGTAATTGCGCCATAAAAATCAGAATCGCCAGCGCGTTAACAAACCCCGTCACGACCGAACGTGATACAAAACGCATCAAATCGCCCAGTTTGAGGTAACCGGCCAGTATTTGTAGAACCCCGGTCAAAACAGTGGCTGCCAGTAGATATTGCAAGCCATGCTCTTTGACTAAAGTGACCATCAACAGCGCCATTGCTCCAGTGGCTGCTGAGATCATGCCGGGTCGTCCACCGACAATTGAAATGATCACGGCAATACTGAATGAAGCGTAAAGGCCGATTTTAGGGTCTACACCTGCGATGATAGAAAAGGCTATTGCCTCAGGAACTAATGCTAACGCAACGACAGTGCCAGCTAGAACATCCCCTCGCACATTGGAAAACCAATCGCGCTTAATATTTTGTAGCATACTTGATCTCTAAAAAATGAAATAAAAAGGTGAGTTGTGAGAGGTAAAGATCAATCTAGGGCGGCGTAAGCAGCATTCGCAACGTCTCTTAGTTGATTTTTAAAACGTGATCCTAATCATTGATGTGGTATAGGTCAACCAAACGATCGTTATTTGTATTGCAGTCGCGTTATCACGCTGTTTTTCAAGCGCTGCCGGTCGTACGCGAGGATAGTTCTGGTGTTTGACTTTTATTCTTTTGCTCCTTACACTTGAACACATTCGATATTCCATATGTATTGTTTATGTACCGCAGTTTATCTTTTTATAAATCCTTGTCTGAAGAGACGAGGCTTAAATCCTTGCTGTTGATGAAGCACAAAGGGCAGCTGTGTGTGTGTGATTTAATGAATGCGTTGCAATTAAGTCAGCCAAAAGTGTCCCGTCATTTAGCTGAACTGAGAAAAAATGAGCTAGTGATTGATGAACGGCGCGGCAAGTGGGTGTACTACCAAATCAATCCTGAGCTGGAAAACTGGATGGTGCAGATATTGGACATCACGCTGAGCCACAATGCCGCATTGATTGCGCAAGAGCTAACGCGTATTGCTGGCCCATCTTGCCAAAATGAATGAAATTTTAGCGTTACTATGTCGCCATGGCTGTAAGTAGAAAGTTGTGCGCGGATCCCTTTTTAGACTTACCGAGAGATGTGAGATATGAGTGAATTACCTGTCTGCGCAGAAGCCTCTGCAGCCGGAAAAATGAGTTTTCTCGATCGTTATTTAACCTTGTGGATTTTCCTTGCGATGGGGTTCGGGGTGGCGATCGGTGTCTTCTTTCCGCAAGTGGCGCAGTGGAATGAGAGCATGTCGGTCGGTTCGACCAATATTCCGCTGGCGATCGGTTTGATTTTGATGATGTATCCACCACTGGCAAAAGTGAATTACAGCCTACTAGGTGAAGTGACTCGTGATAAACGCGCCATCACACTCTCTTTAGTGATGAACTGGATTGTCGGGCCTATCTTGATGTTTGCATTGGCGATCATTTTCTTACGCGATTATCCCGGTTATATGGTCGGACTGATCTTAATTGGTCTGGCGCGCTGCATCGCGATGGTATTGGTGTGGAATGATATCAGCGGCGGGAACAAAGAGTACGGCGCAGCGCTGGTGGCGCTCAACAGTGCATTTCAAATTGTCACTTACAGTTTTATGGCGTGGCTATTTATTACTGTTTTGCCGCCGTATTTTGGGCTCGAGAGTTTTGTAGTTGATATTACCATTCTCGATATCGCCGAAAGTGTGCTGATTTATCTCGGTATCCCATTTTTAGCTGGCTTTTTGAGCCGCAAATGGTTGGTGGCCGCGAAGGGTGAGCAATGGTACAACGAGGTATTTATTCCGCGTATTTCACCGATTACGCTGGTGGCACTACTAGCGACGATAGTTTTGATGTTCAGCCTGAAAGGCGAGATGATCATTGAGCTGCCGATGGACGTGATACGCGTAGCGATCCCTTTGGTGATTTACTTCTTAGTGATGTTTTTTGTCAGCTTTTTCATCGGTAAAAAACTGGGCATTCCTTACGATCAAAATGCTTCAATTGCTTTTACCTCATCAGGCAATAATTTTGAATTGGCGATTGCCGTTTCGATTGCCGTTTTTGGTTTAAATTCCGATCAAGCATTTGCGGGTGTGATTGGGCCCTTGGTTGAAGTTCCGGTTCTGATTGCTTTGGTCAACGTCGCACTGCGAATGAAAAAGAAATACTATGCCATTCATCCTAGTGATAAACCGCATAATTCTTAAGGCAGAATGGGGACGTAACGGATTTAAACACCGGATTGGTCTTCCGAAAAAATCAAAGGCTGCGAATTTGCAGCCTTTTTACCAATGAGCAATATCACTACGAACGGGTTTTCTGACTCGCTAAAAGATCGGCAATCGCTTGATCTTTTTGGTGGCGTACGTCTAAGCCAGTGACAAAATAGATCGTGTACTCACAAACATTGCGCGCGTGATCGCCAATCCGTTCGACCGCGCGACCAATCCACGTGATCTCCAAAATGGTTTGATAGTGAGTGCCTTGCACCAGCATATCTTTATCATTTTGACGCAAAATATCGCCGTAGCTGTTGTCGATTTGTTTATCTAACATTGCTGATTCTAGCGCATCGTGTGCATTGAGATCGTGAAAAGCGTTCATCGATTTTTGCAGCATATTGATCACGTTCGCGTTAATTGTTTCAAACGCATCTTCTTGTAATTCAATACCATCAAAATAGTCTTTGTCACCCGGATGGTGCTCCTTTAAACG
>NZ_CAWNMR010000020.1:0-39045 GCF_963875615.1 Vibrio sp. V09_P4A23P171 | reverse complement strand
CGATACAACAATACTTCACCGTCCAAAAAGAAGTGAAGTCACAAGTTGAAGCGAGTGTAACTGAAATAGTGGATGGGGTTAGCAATACAGCTGGTGCAGAGATCAATAGCCGCAAGGCCATTGCCGCTTACGCCACCAGCATGTTGGAAGTCGACATTAACCGAGAAAGTATGTCTAAGGTCATCACAAGGCCGATTGTCAAACAAACTTTTTTACTGGCTGGGGTCGGTTTTGAGAGTGATGGCTCTTACATAAGTAATGATCCTACTTGGAACCCAGGCGCATCATGGAATCCACGCGTGCGCCCTTGGTATATTGATGCAAAAAATGCCGACAAACTGATTATTACTGCACCTTACGCCGACTCTGCCACTAATGAAATATTGGTGTCTATTGCTACCCCAGTTAAAGATAACGGCAAATTTATCGGCGCCATCTTCTACGATGTTAGCCTTGCTGGGTTAGCAGAATTGGTCAACACCGTAAAATTATTTGATGCAGGCTATGTGTTTATTGTTTCATCCGACGGCACAACCATAGCCCACCCCCGAGCAGAGATGAACGGCAAGCCAATGAAAGAATACTTAGGCAATGCGGTTATCGCCGAAGAGCCTAAACAAGTGCTGATTGATGGCAAACACTACACACTCGATTTTTCAAAAGTACCCGGAGAGAATTGGTATGTCGGTGTCGTTTTGGATGAAGAGATCGCCTATGCGTCTTTAGCAACACTGCGCAACAGTTCGATCATCTATACGTTAATCGCTTTAGTCTTCAGTATTGCGATACTGCTTGTGCTTATCCGTCTGTTGATGAAACCGCTTGATGCACTTAATAATGCAATACAGAACGTTGCCTCTGGTAGTGGTGACTTAACCCAACGCTTAGCCACCGACACGGATAAAGAATTCTCGGTATTAGCGGTCGGTTTCAATACCTTTACTGAAGCCTTACAACAACAAATTACCCAGTCTAAAGCCATCGGTTCAGAAATTTTACGCGGTTCGGAAATGACCTCGATGGGGTTGCAAGAATCGGCCGAAGCGATGCGTGATCAACTGCATGAACTTGAGCAATTAGCCACAGCCATGCATGAGATGGCCACCACTTCTGGCGATGTCGCCAACAACGCGCAAGGCGCGGCGTCGGCGGCAAAAGATGCTGATGATGCGACAGAATTTGGTACCAATGTTGTGACCCAAACCACTCAAGCGATTGATAATCTTTCGACGCGTATTGATGAAGCAGTAACAGAGGTAAGTGCACTAGAAAATGCAACGGCAAACATCGAAACCATTTTGAAAGTGATCAACGACATTGCCGACCAAACCAACTTGCTGGCACTAAACGCAGCGATAGAGGCGGCTCGGGCTGGAGAGTCAGGCCGAGGCTTTGCGGTCGTTGCAGACGAAGTGCGTACGCTGGCGCAAAGAACGCAGCAATCCACGACGGAGATCCGTAATATGATTGAGAAGTTGCAGTCGAGCGCTACTTCTGTTGCCAATGCGATGAATCAGAGTAAAACAACGGCAGCTGAGGCGGTCAATCGTGCCGAAGAAGCGAATAATGCTCTGCTGAAAATCCGCGATGCTATTCAGCAAATTAGTGATATGAATATCCAAATAGCTTCGGCAGCCGAAGAACAAAGCTTGGTAGCAGAAGAGATCAACAACAACACGGTTAAGATCAAAGATCTTTCCGTTCAAGTTGCAGACGCCGCTGACAATGCCAACATAGCCATGCAAGCTCAAACCGAAAATATCAGAGAGCAAGATGCTATATTGAATAAATTTATCGTTTAATCCTCTACCACAGCAACTGGGTAGACTCAGTAAAGGCGCTGATTACGCGCCTTTACTTTTCTAACGACTCACCGTTTTATTCACCATCAGACATTTGATAGCCGACAAAGCATGGCGCTAGAGCGAGCGGCGATATCCATGACAATCTTTTGGTTATTGGGTTGATACTGCTGCTTCGTAAACAATTCTAGCATTGGATTTGTCCAATCAATTTCAACGCGCTGACTGCGTTGAGATTTGTTCAAAACCACTATCCCTTCCTTACCGCGGCTGAACACTAACAAGTCATCACTCGCTTCTAGCGTTTTCATTGGCAACGCATGCATTTTATTATGAAAAGCAATACACGCCGCCATTTGTGGCGAACACCATGCCTCTTGCCAGCGCGGAAGACCAGCATGGTTCAAAATGCCACTGGTGTTTAAATCGGTGTAAATTAATGGCACTCCCCCATCGCGACCAAGAATGTAGCTGTAGGCGATATTTTCTAAGGCTTCATCCATGACGAGGTCGGCAAACACAGCGTTGTTGGGGATATCATGCGTAATGGTGAACGTAATCGCTCGGTTGTTGGAAAGCGCCTGACCAAAACAATAAGGGTCAATCAGCCATTTCAGGCTACCTTTTGTTTGTAACGCATCGTATACCGTTTGAAATAGTGGAAAATCATAAGCACCCAACTTTGTTTCTTGCAGATAAGGCTCGAGAAAAAGTTGGTACTCTTCTTTGGTTGCACCGCCATCAGTAATGATCTCGCCAAAAATATGCATGCCTTGCGTAATGTCATCGGCCCATACTTTCTTCAAATGCTCAATAGACATATGCTTAGCAGCATCAATTCGAAATCCTTTGACTCCTAACGCTTTCAACGCCCTTAAATAAGCCTGTTGTTGTACAACCACATGTTCATTATCACGCAACGTGGGTAGGCCCGGGTCATGCGCCCCTCCAGTAATGCGGCCATTTTGCACTTGCCAACGATCCTTCCAATCTTTTATGCCAAACGCTTCCACAAAGTCATCTTTATCAAAGAGTGGCTGGGTCAGATCACCAAAGAGGCGCAGCGCTTGGTACTCATCGCTTTTATTCTGGTAGGAAGCTAAGTCTTGTGCGCTCGGGTATTGTAAATCCAAACGCAATTTGGATTCGTTGGCCATATGGTTGAACACTACATCGGCATAAATTCGCAAGCCTAATGCGGTTAAGGTTTCAACCATCTGTTTAAAATCATGGGTATTGCCCAGTTGATTATCAATGATGCGATAATCTTGTGGCTGGTAACGTTGCCACCATTTTGTACCTTGAGCGGTTTTGAACGATTTCATCGGCGGTGAAATCAACACCGTTTTATAACCCAGTTGGAAAATTTGCTCTGCACGCTCAGCGACTAAACGATACGGCCAATCAAAAGCATGCAAAATCACATCGGTTGGTTGAACATTTGTCATACGTCAATGTCCCTGTTCATCATGGTTAACTCACAAGTTGAAAGAGGCGAAACCTCACAATACGTCACTTGTTTCTCAAAGCGCAGTTTAATTCTCTGCATTTAACGTTTTTAGAGTATAGAGAGCGTTTCAGCAATTCCATCAGCCTTATTGCAATATTGTTTGTATGAGAGAAAAGGCGTAGAGCGATAAAAAAGCGCCTAGCTTTCCAAAGGGCTACACAACAAGTCACAGTTTATGCTGATAATCTCGCTATAATTAAGGTCAGTGAATTGCCAATCGCGGTAGGGAAGAAAATGAAAAAACTACGCATTGATATCGTGTCAGATGTTGTCTGCCCTTGGTGCATCATTGGCTATAAGCGGTTAGAGCAAGCGCTGCTGGCTCTCAGCGATACGATCGATGTAGACATCCATTGGCACCCTTTTGAACTCAACCCTGCTATGCCTATAGGTGGTGAACACCTACAGCAACATTTAGCCAAAAAATATGGCACGTCGATAGAAGCAAGTTTACAAGCACGCCAAACCCTCAGCGCCTTAGGGCAAGAAGTCGGCTTTCAATTCAATTTTAGTGACGACATGCGTATTTATAATACCCGTAAAGCGCATCAATTATTAATGTGGGCGAATAGCCAAGGAAAACAATTAGAGCTGGAAATGGCACTATTTCGTGCTTATTTCACTTTCGGGCAAGCCTTAGATGACGATGATGTCTTGCTCGACCTAGTACAGAGCCTTGGTTTAGACAGAGAAATCTGCCGCGCAGTTTTAACTGATGAGTCGTGGGCGAAAACCGTTTCTGTCACAGAGCAACAGTGGTTAGAGGCAGGAATTCAAGCTGTGCCAGCCTTGATCATTGAGCAACGCCATCTTATCTCAGGCGCGCAAACGACAGAGATCCTTCAACAGGCACTCGAAGATATCGCGCAACAGCTTCCTATGACTCAATAACGTTTTCTGATAAAAAAGGGCACCACTACTGTGTGCCCTAAATACTACTGTGTGCCCTAAATACTATTGTGCGCTCTAAATTAAATAAAGTGGGTTTGAATTAATGGACGGGGGTATCCGTTTCTGTAAAGAATTGTCCAAAATGCTTTTCCAGCACTTCTGGCGTCAGCTTGCCTTCCGCTTCTAGCTGCTTAAGCTCAGCCACAATCGCTTTTTGCTCTTCCAACGAAGGCAGTTTCACTTCAGGTTCACCCGCCACCTGTTGTGACAATTGTGCTAACTCTTTTTCGAAATCACTCATTTTACTTACCTAAACATAAACGTAATGGGGGAAGTGTACCGATTTCCCCCTCATGATTCTAGAGCTTAAAGCTACCCACCATTTTATCTAAACGGCCAGACAGATCACGCAGCTCTTGGCTCGCTTCTGCCAACTCTTCTGCGGTGCTGGTGGTCACTTCATTGATGGCGTTGATCTCTTCAATATTTTGATTGATTGTGTGCACCACCGTTGATTGCTCTTCAGTTGCCGTGGCAACCTGCGTGTTGCGATCGGAAATATCGTGGATCCTGTTTGAAATATTCACTAAAACGTTCACCGCTTCATCGGAAGCGTCAACCCCTTCCTGTGTAACAGCCTTACCGGAAGACATCGCCGAGACCGCATCTTTTACATCGTTTTGTAATTGATTGATCATCTTTTGAATTTCTTCTGTTGAAGAGGCCGTGCGGCTGGCCAAATTGCGCACTTCGTCTGCCACCACAGCAAAACCTCGGCCTTGCTCTCCAGCTCTCGCCGCTTCAATTGCAGCGTTTAATGCCAGCAAGTTGGTTTGTTCAGAAATACCACGGATAACACCTAAAATAGAGCCAATATCTTGAGTGGTCGATGCTAGCTGCTCCACCACTTTACCCGTATTTTCGATATCCGCTGCTAAACGACTGATGGCATCTTTGGCTTTGCTTACCACTTCACGTCCTACTTCAGTGTTATCAGCCGCATGATTTGCTGTTTCAGCTGCCGTCGCCGCGTTAGAAGCAATTTCACTGATAGTGGCCCCCATTTGATTAATCGCCGCCACCACTTGTATAGTTTGGTCACGCTGTTCTTGGCTATTGTCATGAGTACGCGTCGATTTTTCCGACACCCGACCCGCCGCCGACTGCAACGCATGGCTGGTAGAAGCAACTTCTTTCATCGATTGATGAATCTTCTCAATAAAACCGTTGAAGCCCGCTGATAATTGAGCGATTTCATCGCGGCCCAATATCTCAATCCGTTGCGATAAATCACCATCGCCTTTACCTAAATCGGTAAAGCGTTGTGCAATCTGTTTAATTGGGTTGGCAATACTATTCGCGAGAAAAAGACCCATCAAAATAAATAAACCCGCCACAGCTAAGGTTGTGAACAACATTTTTTGCGCAACGGCATTTAATTCGGCGAAGACTTCCGACACAGGTACTGAACCAATCACAAACCAGTCCATCGATTTCACGTAGACACTAGCGACAAAAACATCTTGGTTTTGATAGGTTGTCGAAATCAGGTTGAAGCGGCTTTTATTCAATAGTTGGTTTGCGTTTGAGCCGTACAATTGTGTTAATGAGGCTTTAGCTTTCTCTTTTTGGCGATGGATTTGCACTTCCCCTTTCGAGTTGGTCAAAAAGACAAAACCTGTATCCTCGATTTTAAATCCATTGAGCAGGTTCACCATGTCATCCATTGATTTCGACAAACCAGACATCGTATCGCCACTGACATTTTGATAGTTGGCAAACATTTTCACTTCGCCACTTGCCTCTTGAAACATACTGACCATAGTCTTTTGTCCCGATTGCGTAAAACCAAAAAACCAGCCATCTTGCTGTTGATTAAGCTGACGCAAAAAACCATTTTGGTTCCAGTAATACGCCGTTTTTCGGTTAGCCACAGAAGCATCATTTAACGAATATTGATCGCGTACATTATTGAGCTGCTTAATCAGCATCGCCTCAGCGTCAGCATTAATATCGGTCGTCTGAACGGCTTGCTTGATGAATTCATTATTGGCTAGTTGCTCAGCAGAAAAGAGCAATTGCGATACTTCTCGATCTATCTGGCTACTGATTTGATCAAGTAACGAGGGAAGTTCGATATCAATTAATCGGTGCTCCAGTACCTCTCGTGCTTGACGCTGCGCCATTACACCAACGATAACCGTCGAAGCGAGTACCGCGAACGTAATTCCTAATACAACCTTTTGCTTAATACTCATCGAATTAAGTTTGAACATTATTTGCGCTCTTTATTATTGGCTTGTCATGAATAACTTTTTTGTATCGGCAACAAACCCTCTCTCTTGAGAAATTTATCGATAGAATCGATTTATCTTCACGTAGAATGTGATCATGGCCAACAATGGTTGTTCCTAAGCATAGTCGAGTATGGTGACCAAACATTCTTTCGTTTCGCCAAATGGATAATAATTCGCCAATCAGTTGATGCATCACACTTTTCATGGAACTTTTCGAATCAATAAATTACTAATTCAGCAAAACAGCAGGAGACCCATTCAATGCCATCGCACGCATTTCAATCGCTACAACACTATTTAAATCAGCAAGTCATAGGCCAGACAGGTTTGGTTAAACAGTTATTAGTTGCACTTCTTGCTGATGGGCACATTTTGGTCGAGGGGCCTCCTGGCCTTGCAAAAACCCGTGCCGTGAAATCACTCGCCGATTGCATAGAAGGTGATTTTCATCGAATCCAATTTACGCCTGATCTGCTCCCCGCCGATTTAACCGGTACCGATATCTTCCGCCCTGAAACAGGTGAGTTCACTTTTCAAGCGGGCCCGATTTTTAACTCATTAGTATTGGCTGATGAAATCAACCGCGCTCCAGCCAAAGTACAAGCTGCGATGCTCGAGGCGATGGCCGAAAAACAGATCACGGCAGGTCGAAAAACCTACCCGTTACCTGAACTTTTTTTAGTGATGGCTACCCAAAACCCGATCGAGCAAGAGGGTACTTATCCTCTACCCGAAGCGCAGTTGGATCGTTTTTTATTGCATTTAAATGTTGATTATCCAGACGCTGAAAATGAACTCGCCATTTTACGTTTGAACCGCGGGGAAGCGCAGGGAATTGAGAAAGTCTCTCCGCCCACATTAAGCCAAAGCGATATTTTCAGTGCTCGGCAAGCAGTGCTGAACATTCACATGGCCGAACCTATTGAGCAATATATTATTCGCCTGATCATGGCAACACGTAAACCCGCAGACTACGATGCCACGTTGGCACAATGGCTAGAGATGGGCGTCAGCCCGCGAGCAACCATCGCGCTTGATCGATGCGCTCGCGCTCATGCATGGCTCAGTGGGCGTGATTTTGTCAGCCCTGAAGATGTTCAAGCGATGGTATTTCCGGTTTTGCGCCACCGGCTATTATTGAGCTACCAAGCACAGGCTGAGGGCGTGCATCCCAACCAAGTTATCACTCACTTACTTTCACTGGTTGGTAGTGCTTAGCACTAAGACTAAGGTTTACTATGCAAGAGTCACTTCCACCGTTTAGTACGGGTGTCACACTTTCATTGGCTGAACTGTTGCCTTACAAGCAGCACGCTATTCGCTGGCTGCCACCGGCTAAAAGTTTATGGGCGCAAGTATTGGGGCAGCATCAGAGCAAGCAACTCGGCCGAGGAATGGACTTTGCTGAGGTCAGGCAATACCAAACAGGAGATGATATTCGGACCATAGACTGGCGCGTTACTGCGCGTACGGGAAAACCTCATACCAAACTGTTCAGTGAAGAACGAGAAAAACCCGTCATTCTTTACGTTGATCTGAGCCGCTCTATGCAGTTTGGATCGCAGTTAATGCTCAAATCAGTGCAAGCGGCGCACATGGCAAGCTTGCTCAGTTGGTTAAGCATTGCCAATAAGGACCGAGTGGGCGCGGTGATTGATACTGGTTCGACACTGGTTGAGTTAAAACCGACTAGCCGCCAAAAAGGGCCATTACAGCTGTTGCAACAGTTGGTGACACTACAAAACCAACAGCTGCTGGAGCTTGATAAAACGAAATCACACAGCATGCAGCGCGGCCTAACTGCGTTGAATCGTTTGTGCCCTAAAGGCAGTGAAGTGATTTTGATCAGTGACTTCGTCCATTTCAATGCCACATTACAACCAATACTCAACCAATTGCAGCGACATAATCGTGTGAAAATTGTGCACATTTACGATCCATTAGAGCAAGGAGAGACCCAATTTCGCGGTGTAGAACGCGTAACCGATGGCCAACAGACGAGCTGGCTCAACTTTTCGAAAAATAGTACGCGCTTAGGGTTAAAAAAAGCCTTTGAATCTCAAAAAGAAAAACTAAAATCATTGAGTCAAACTATGGCAATTTCTTATACCTCACTCTCTAGTGAGAAACCTTTGTTGCAACAACTATCCGGATATAAAGAATGAAGGAATCATCAATAGCTACACTTTTAGATTTAAGCGCGATGCAACTGCCTGAGCTACCCTCTTGGTTTCCCTTGGCTTGGGGATGGTGGGCAAGCGCGGCGGGCATACTGCTCTGTCTGCTGATTCTGGTGTTAGCCATTCGTTGGCGTCGTAAACGCTTAGCCCCGAAAAAAACGGCGCTGCGTTTACTCAACCCCCAATTTGGGCATTTAACTCCTTCTTCAGCGATTGAGCTACTTCGTCAAGCCGCGCTTTGTTACTACCCTCGTATGGAAATCGCACATCTTACCGGCAAAGAGTGGTACACCTTTTTAGATTCACAAATTTCTTACCCTCTTTTTGTTCCCAATGAAACATTGTGGCAGCAAGCGTTATACCAAAAGCAGAAAACAGAAAACAGCCAAGAGCTGATTAATCACTGCTATCAATGGGTTAATGATGCTTTGCCGCCTAAAAAACGGAGATAGCTAGGCTTTGGCAAATATAGAGTTATTGTGGTGGTGGATGCTATGTCTGCTGCCACTCCCGCTGGTCGTTTATCGATTCTTACCACCAGCAAAAGAAAGGGCAGCGATTCACCTGCCCTACCTTCCTAAAGATAATCAGCGTCAAGCACCAAACCAGATCATCGCTAAAATCATTGCGAGCGTTATTTGGTGCTTAGTATTGATCGCCGCAGCCCGTCCAGTGTGGTTTGGCGACCCGGTTATTGCTCAGCCCAAACACCGAGATCTGATGCTGGTGGTTGACCTCTCTGACTCCATGAGCCAAGAAGATATGCTGCTTGGCGATCAGTACATTGATCGTTTGAGCGCCGTTAAAAATGTGCTCTCTGATTTTATTGACAAGCGAGAAGGTGATCGCCTTGGGTTAGTCTTATTTGCCGATCACGCCTATCTACAAACGCCGTTGACTCTGGATAGAAACACCATTCGCCAGCAGCTTAATCAAGCCGTCCTTAAGCTGATCGGCACCCAAACCGCCATTGGTGAAGGGATTGGGCTTGCGACCAAAACGTTTATCGATAGTGATGCCCCACAGCGGGTGATGATTTTACTCAGCGATGGCAGCAATACCGCTGGCGTGCTCGACCCAATCGAAGCTGCGAAAATTGCCCAAAAATACAATGCCACCATTTACACAGTCGGTGTTGGCGCTGGCGAAATGATGGTCAAAGAGTTTTTTATGACTCGAAAAATCAATACCGCGGAAGATTTAGATGAGAAGACGTTAACACAAATAGCGACCATGACTGGTGGCCAATATTTTCGCGCACGAAATAGCCAAGACCTCGCCAAAATATACGACACCATTAATCAATTAGAACCCATAAGCCAAGCAAGCCAAACTTGGCGTCCACAAAGCGAATGGTTTGGTTATCCGTTGGCGATAGCGCTCGCGCTTTCTGTACTCTTAGCGCTACTAAGGAGAAATCATGTCTGAGTTTGTTTTTCTTACACCTTGGTGGTTAACCGCATTATTCCCCTTAGCACTGCTGCTGGGCTGGTTCACGCTGCGTGCCAAACGACACTCTTTGATAGCACCTCATCTGGCTAAGGCAATGGGTTTGAGCGATAAAAAGCATAACGCGGCCATTGTGATCATCAGCATCAGTTGGCTGCTCGCAGTACTGGCGCTAGCTGGTCCGAGTTTTGAATCTCAAACACGCCCCAGTTACAGCAATAGTAACGCGCGCGTATTAGTGATGGACATGTCACTATCGATGTACGCTACTGATATAAAACCCAACCGCTTAACGCAAGCGCGTTATAAAGCGCTCGACTTACTCACACAATGGCAAGAAGGTAGTACAGGGCTTGTCGCCTATGCTGGTGATGCCTATACCGTTAGCCCATTAACCACCGACACCGCAACCCTAATCAACTTAGTGCCCAATCTATCGCCCGATATTATGCCCTACCCCGGCGCAGATGCGGCTCGCGCGGTTCAATTAGCCATCGACATGATGAAAAATGCCGGCCTTGCACAAGGTGACATTGTGTTATTGACCGATGACATCGACTCACAAGAGCAAGCTCAGATTGAAACACAGCTTACCAATACGCGTTGGAAATTGGTGATCTTAGGCATTGGTACACAAGCGGGCGCGCCCATTACGCTCAGCGATGGCAGCTTACTGAAAAATGCACAAGGGCAGACCGTAGTGGCCAAGACCAACTTTGCCAATATGCAGTCGCTCGTGCAGAATATAAATGGATTATTTACGCCAATCAGCTTAGACAATAGCGATGTCGCAATGATCGCTAAGCTAGACCAAAACGAACAACCACACAGTACAACCAAGAGTCAACAAATGGTGAAAGAGCGCGTTAACAATGGCTATTGGTTAGTGCTGCTCCTCATTATCCCGTGTTTGCTTTTGTTTCGCCGTGGCGTCATTTTTTCTTTATTACTGCTCTTCATCCCTACACTGCACAGCAATAGTGTACAGGCTTCTCCTTGGCTAAATAGCAATCAACAAGCCAAAAAAGCGTTTGATGCAAAGGAGTATCAAGCGGCCAGTGAACAATTTACAGACTTAGAGTGGAAAGGCATCGCTCAATATCAGGCTGGAGAATATCAGGCAGCGGTGGAGACCCTCTCTCAACTGCCACAAGACAATGTGCGAGTGCAATACAACTTGGCCAACGCCTACGCGCAAAATGGAGAATTGGAAAAGGCCCAAACCTTGTATGAAGAGGTGTTAAAGCGCGACCCAAACCATAAAGATGCTCAGAATAATTTGGAAATCGTAAAAAAAGCACAGCAACAGCAACAGCAACAGCAACAGCAACAGCAACAGTCTGGTGAGCCTTCCGATCCAAATCAAGATCAAAATCGGTCGGAAAATAAAAATAATGAACAGAATAAAAACGACGAACAACAAGATGGCGAACAAACCGGAGATAAACCTGACGACCAAAACGATGGCTCACCGCAAGATGACGGCTCTCAGTCTTCGCCTCAATCGGCACAAAGTAAAGATGAGCAAAGTGAGCGATCCAAGGCCAACACGGCGGACGAATCGCCTGCCTCTCAACAGCCGACTGAAGCGACTCAAACAAATGAATCAATGAACAACGAAGATGAGGTCAGTGACAAAGAAGCCTCTGAGCAGCAAACACAGAAGCAATCGCAACAGCAAGGCGATAGCCAAACTGTTGACCCGCAACTTCGCAAGCTAGAACAAGTCGAAAGTGCACGAGATCCTAGTGGCTTACTCAAAGCACAATTGTTGCTACAAGCAAGACAACGGCAAGAAGACCAAGCACAACCTCCACAAAACAACAGCAAGAAGTGGTAAGTATGAAATCGATCAAGCGTTCATTTTGGGCTGCGATTATCAGCCTAGTTTCTGTTGCTCTACTGAGCTCGGCCGCTAACGCGGCTGCACTTTACGCCAGCGTCAGTAAAAATAAGGTCGCGAAAAATGAAGTATTCCAATTACGAATTGTTGCCGATGAAAAAGTATCGACCGATGCGATCGACTTTAAGGTGTTAGAAGGCGATTTTTTTCTTGGCCGCCCAAGTTTTGGTACTTCGGTGAACATCATCAATGGCGATCGCAGCACGCGCAGTGAATGGAATGTATCGTTGGCAGCCAACAAACTCGGCATACTGACCATTCCTAGTTTTAGCGTCAATGGGGCAACTACTCAACCGATCGCAATTCAAGTTATCGCTGATGGTGAAGCGCCCAAGCAATCTGACCTTGTTGAAATACAAGCCGATCTAGAACGTAGCAAACTCTACCCGAGTGAAAGCACTTTTCTCAATGCTCGCCTAATCATCAAAGCTGACCCAAGAAGGCTGCAAAATCCACAAATTACGCCACCCGCTGTACAAGGATTAGAACTGACGACCGAGGGAGAAGCTAACCAATACCAAAGCTTATTGGATGGGGTTGAAGTCACCGTTGTAGACCAAAAATTTAGAGTCACGGCCCAAGAGGCAGGAACTTTCACGTTATCCGGCCCTGCGTTTAAAGCTGGCCTCATCTATGGTAACAACCAAACGGGCAGCACCCGCTTGCTGCAAGTCGATATTCCGGCCAAAACCTTTTCGCTGACCGTACTGCCGAAACCGGATAGCTATCAAGGCACTTGGCTACCTACACCAAAACTAACACTCAACCAAACGTGGCGAGATGCCACAGGGCAGATCATCACCGCCGAGAGCTTTAAAACCAAAGTGGGTGAATCGTTGACTCGTGAATGGATTCTGACAGTGAAAGGCCTTACGCAGACGCAGTTGCCTAACCTCTCAGTGCAATATCCAGACTCAATTCGGCTCTATGCTGAAAAGCCTCAGTTTAAAAGCTTAGATAATGGCGATGTGCAAATGACGCTAAAACAAGTACTCATCCCCAAAACCGTCGGTAAGGTTGAGCTGGCGGATCTCACCGTCAGTTGGTGGGACACCAAAAACGAATCTCAGCAAAGCGCGCAAGCCAAAGGATTAAAGCTAGAGGTTTCGCCAGGTGAATTACTCAACCCATCCACCTCGGTGCTGACACCACCAACAGTACAAACCGTCACCGTTAAAGATGCAGGATACTGGCCCTACTTTACCGCATTTTTTGCACTGTTATGGATGGCTACTATGGTCGTTGCTTGGTCATTTCGTAACGCGCCACAAACAGCAGCACAGGAAACCAACGCTCATTATCAACTGCTTGAAGGCCACCAATATCAACAGTTAAAAGCAGCCGTACAAAGCCAAGATGGTGCCAAAATCAGCTATTACTTCACCCTCTGGCGCGATTCTGTCGTATTAAGTGACGAAGAGAAAACCGCACTAGATGCACAAGTCAACCAGCAACTTAAAACTTTGTACGCACCTCAGAAAAGTGATTGGGATGGATCAGCGTTAATCTCTATGATTGATGCCATTCAAAAAAAGCAAACTAAGCGCCAGAATAAAAAGTTAGAATCTCTGGCAAAACTCTAACCGAAAATAGCTGTCGAAATCACAATCTCAAATCTAAGGTATGCTGTTATATTCAAACGACTAACCGCTGTGACTTCAAGTCATTTTGGGACTGTTGCCAACAAAAGGAAAACAAGGCATGCAAATAAAAAGTAGCGCTTCATTGATCATCGGTTTGAGTTTAATACTCGGGCTCGCAACCCTCGGTTACTTTGTGCAGCAAACGGCTGTGAAATATAAAGAGTATGAGCGCGTGGTGACCGTTAAAGGATTATCAGAGCGAGAATATCCCGCCGACACCGTTGTTTGGCCGATCCAATTTAGTGTGGCCGATAATGATTTACCCACCATGTTCAACACGATTGAAAAACAGAGCCAACTGGTGACCGCATTTTTAGCTCAACAAGGCATTGATGAAAAAAGTGTCTCGCTATCATCGCCAGCGGTGATCGACAAAAAAGCACAGCAGTATGGTGGAGAAAATTTAGTCGAGTTTCGTTATTTAGCGAACCAAACCATTACGGTGTACAGCAATCAAGTTGACCTAGTGCGCGAGGCCATTAATAAGCTCGGCAATTTAGGAAAACAAGGCATCGTTTTTAATCAAGATCCTTACAACAACCGCGTTGATTATTCATTCTCTGGACTGAATGAAATCAAACCCGACATGATTGAAGAAGCGACCAAACAAGCAAGAGAAGTCGCAGAGAAATTCGCCAAAGATTCGCAAAGCTCACTTGGTAAGATTAAACGCGCTTCACAGGGACAATTTAGTATTGTGGATCGTGATAACAATACTCCTTACATCAAAAAAGTACGCGTCGTTTCAACGGTTGAATATTACCTCTCAGACTGAATAATCTGCTGTTCTCATTATCCTTGCCATGACTCGCCGCGCTAACACTATGAATTTGATGCGGCGACTTTATCACTTCGAGTATGGTGTTTTTGCTCAGAGTAACCAACGACTTGGTTTCTGCCATTATCTTTTGCTTGGTAAAGTGCCTTATCCGCTTTGCTGTACATCTCCTCAAACTTAAGTTTACTGGGAAGGTACTGGGCAATAGTGTAACCAATCGAGACACTTAAGCAGTCACCATCAGGGTTCTCACTATGTTCAATCTGCTCTCGTTCAATACTAAAGCGTATGCTTTCAGCCAACGCTTTCACTTCTGCTGCATCACGGTTGGCCACCAACAATATAAATTCTTCACCACCAATTCGGCAAAAGAGTTCATTCTCTGCCTGAGCATGTTGGTTGAGAATATGGCCAATACGAATCAAAGCAATATCCCCTTCCAAGTGACCGTAGTAATTATTAAATAAACCAAAGTGATCAATATCAAGCAGAATTAAACCATAACTTACGGTCTCCGTTTGTACTCTCGAACCGATGCGTTCCAATAAATGAGCTAACATCCGACGATTTCCAAGGCGAGTTAATGGATCCATTTTGGCCATTAAGTCCAGTTTGTCGTTCACTTTTTGTAACTCATAGGTACGGTTACGCACCTCAATTTCTAAATTCTCATTCAGTTCACTGATCGCCTGCTGAGCACTGGTGCGCATCAATACTTCGGTTAAATTAGAGGCGAACATGCGGATCACTTCTCGCAGTTGTGAGGTCAGTGGTGAGCGGCGGATCAAATTGTCCGCAGCAATAAAAGCAATAGGTTCGCCATTGTTGGTAAGCATGGTCATGGCTGTCCAGCCAAAACCAACAATGTTGCTGTCATGATAAATAGGGACTGACTCTTCAAAAACCACCTCATTGGGGTTGGCTTTGGCCATATCAACAATCATATTATTGGTGGTCCCAGAACGAAAATAGGATTCATCCACAATGTTGCCTTGGATATCGGTTCCCCACGTTCCTTGAATGTACGAGCAGTGTTTATCGGTCAAAAACACCGCCAGACGATCAATACCCATGCGGTTAATCGCAAAACTGACCGCCGATTTGCACACGTCACTCACCGTCATACAACGTGACAGTTCAACCATGCTCGCATGCAACATGCGAACATTTTGCTCCTGACGCTTGCGAATATAAATTTGCGCAAGCAATGAACCAAAAGATTCCAACATCTGCTTTTGGTATTCAGTAATGGGCTGTCGATTAATGTAGTTATCAATCGCGATCCAACCAATGGTTTCATTACCATCACGTAGGATTAACATCCCATTCCACCCTTGTCCTACCACATTTCCTGCCGTGTATAGAGGGGCATCGTCGATCAGCACCAAACTTTTAGTATCATCAGAAAGACCGCTTAAATAACTTTCTTCTAGCTGGTGCAAATCGTATTGGGTGTGGTGTTCGCTCACCGTTTTTCCGCTTTCATCCGTACCATAAGTTCCGCTAAAACAACGTTTTTTCATATCAAGAACTAAAAAAGCGGCTCGATCAAACCCTAAGCGTGTTTTCGTTACATCAACGGCCGCTCTGTGCAGCGCATCCAAATTGTCTGGGTTAGCCAGTTCAATCGCTAATTGATGAACCAGCTTCATGTTATCAATGAACATTTCGCGCTGTTTAATTTCATCCAAATACTTTGCTTCGCGGATATCTCTATTTTTAAACTCTTTTGCCGCTTCAGATTCCGCGCGAAGACATTGCCAACGAGCCGCAATCAGTTGCAAACAATCGAGCTCTCCGGATTCTGTTTTCGCATGAATGTTGACGTTATCAATTGCCTCAAGTAGCAAATAGGTTCTTAAATCAGGGTGGTTATCTAACATAAAAAGATAAGACTCACCGCCCATCACACTACGGTAGTCCCAATTGCAGGTGTTGATCGCTAGTGGAATTAGACCATCAGAGGTGTCAAATTGTGCGGCCCAATTCCAAAAGGTATTTGGATAATTTTGCAGAGCTGTCGGTAAGTTGTACTCAAATAATGGCTCATGGCGCTTGTTTAATGTTGGTGCATGAAAGATCCGCATTGATTTGGGAGAAATGAAACTTTGAAGAAAATCAAACGTTGCTTCCGCGAGCATACGGTGGTTGCGAGCAGAAGAAATCTGTTTGAGTAAAGTACGAGAGAACATATGAGCGGCCTGACATTTTAATAATTTTCATTGCAAAATTAGACAAAAGATCATGTGCAATCAAACTCTTAAAAAGGTCGCTGTTAAGTCGGCCGCAAATTTGCACTCTATGTTTTTACATCCTAGAGTTAACCTACATTTTTGAGATTCTGTTTCCATTTATTACATGGTTAGCCCTATTATTTTTAGCATTGTCTTATTTACAAGACAACATTGACAACTAGCCACGTTCATTCTTCCGCTGCATAATGTTTCTCTATTTGCCACCTTATCAGTACTGACACTCTCTTATGACCCGATACTTTAGGCTACTTTTGTTTCTATGTTTTTCACTCAACAGCGCAGCGGCTGAGATTGATCTGGTCAAAGTGGATAAATCTAAACGTCGCATGTACTTAATCTCGGGACAGCAGATCATTCAGGAGTATCGAATTGCCTTGGGTAAAGAACCCAAAGGACATAAACAGCAAGAAGGCGATCAACGTACTCCAGAAGGTCGATACTATCTTGAAGCTATCAGTAATGATTCTGGCTATTATCGTTCGATTCATATCAGTTACCCGAATCATCAAGATAAAGTGCATGCACAGCGCTTAAACATCAATCCCGGTGGTGATATAAAAATCCATGGTCTAAAAAATGGCGACAAGCAACGACCAGAATATGTGCAAAGTTTTGATTGGACTAATGGGTGTATTGCACTGACTAACTCAGAAATGGATGAATTTTTGAGCCTAGTCAAAGAAGGCACGCCGATTGAGATTGAGTGGTAAAAGTGACACTTACGCTAAGGTGTGAGGGCGTGCATTAAAATAAATCACACAAACTTTGATTAGCGCAGATTTTTGGTTTTTAATATCGAAAAAGTATTTTTAATCAATGGTTGGAATTAACATGTCGTCAGATTTTTATGGTTCAAGTGCCAATTATGCTCGTAAAGAGAGCGGTTACCGAGAAAAAGCACTTAAACTTTACCCTTGGGTGTGTGGCAATTGCGCGCGTGAATTCGTTTATTCAAATTTACGAGAATTAACTGTGCACCACAAAGATCACGATCACACCAATAACCCTGAAGATGGCAGTAACTGGGAGCTTTTATGCCTCTATTGTCACGATCATGAGCACTCTAAATATTCAGACCACGACCGATTTGGCGCTGAGCCTGTTGCGAGATTAGACGATCATCAAAGCGCGACCTATAACCCCTTTGCCGATCTCGCCAAACTGATGAAAAAATAACGCGGTTAGCCACTAGATCACATATGCTTTAGTGGCTTAACCACGCTATCCAATCCTTCAATTTTCAACGCTAAGCAAAGTTGCAGCAAACGCCCGAGCTCCCCTTCAGGGAAGCCCTTCTTATCAAACCACAGCAAATACTCTTCTGGTAAGTCGATAAGCGCTCGCCCTGCATACTTACCAAACGGCATTGGCATACGCGCAAGTTTAATCAGGTTCTCTTTTTCTAACATTTTGCGCCTCACAAACTGGCTAAACTTGTTTAAGTCCAACCAGTTTATGTTTCTCAGCCACTTTTGGGTACTGATTTATCGCATAACGCTGTAGGTGGATAAAAATATAATCAATATGAATCAGATGCGGTGTAGTAGTTTTCTTTAAACGCTAAGCTTCCCCACATAGCATTGGCATGAGCACGTTTAACCACTTCTGGATCCAACTCTTTTTCTGTCAGGGTATCTGATTTAAAATCATATTGATAAGTAGAAATACCTTGCTCAGGCCGAATAACAACCAGTTGGTTGTCTGCTGTCATATAGCCATAGTTTTTATCTCGTTGCATCATTACTCGCTGCTTCTCAGCAGGAACATCATGAGTTAAATCGAACCCAATCATTGGGTTTTGGCTACTGATACCGGCCAAAGAAAGCAGTGTGGGTGCAAGGTCAATTTGACTAACTAGACGATCGTCAATGCGGTGTTCAATGCCGCCACCAAAAATCACCGCTGGAATTCGAAAGTAATCGACTGGTACAGGCTGATTACCCTGTGTTCTAGCATCATGATCTGCCACAGCAACAAACACCGTGTTATCCCAATATGGTGACTTTTTCGCTTTTTCAATGAACTGTCCAAGCGCATAGTCTGCATATTTCACCGCATTTTCCACCGTTTGCTTTGGCTCATTATACGGTTCAATCACGTTATCAGGGTATTCAAATGGGCTGTGGTTCGATGAGCTAAAAACTAAGCTAAAGAACGGTTTACCTTCACGACTCATCTTAGTAAATTGCTGATCTGCCTTATTGTAGAGATCTTCATCTGACGCGCCCCATGAACCAACATATTTAGGCGAATCAAAAGTTGGGAAGTCTTGCATATCGACAAAACCGTTACCTAAGAAGAAACTCTTCATATTGTCAAAGTGGCTTTCACCACCGTAAATAAATTGTGTGTGGTAATTTCGAGACTTTAATAAATCCGCAATTGAAAAGAAATTCGTTTGGCTTTTACCTAATTTGACCACTGAACGTGCAGGAGTCGGAGAAAACCCAGTGGTCACCGCTTCAATACCACGAACAGAACGCGTTCCCGTTGCGTACAAACGGGTGAATGCCCACCCCTCATCAATCAGTTTATCGATATTGGGTGACGCATCGATACCACCAAGGCGGCTAACATAACGTGCACCGTGACTTTCAAGCAGAAGGATTACGATATTTTTAGGATGGCCTTGATAGGTCGCTTGGTGCATTGCCATGCTAGGTTGTTGTGCAGAGACAAAGTCTTTATTGTCGACATTCATGGATGCACGAATTTCTTGGACGATCTCCTCCTTATCCATTTTCGGGTAAAACTCGAAAGCACTCGCTTCAGATTTCATCTGTTTGGCAGCAAAAATCGCTGAAAATGAGGAGTTTAACGTTAAATCATTCACCAAAGGGTCACTAGAAAAAGCCACCATCGCCGGATTTAATGGACGGTGTCCCAGTGAAGAACGCGCCCCCAAAATACCAATAGCCACAACAAAAATAGCAATCAGCGGACGCCAATACCATTTAGGAAAGCTTAAGTTCGAAACAAGCTGCTTGCTCCATTTCCAACCGACAAAAAGTGTGAACGTGGAAACTACGGCACCAAGGAAAAGTTCAAATTTATAGCCACTCCAAAGCATACTGAAAACTTCTTTGGGATAAATGAGATATTCGATAAAAATTCGATTAGGTCGCAGATCGTACTCGATAATAAACGGCGGTGTTGCTGCTTCCATGTAAACAATCAGCCACAAACCGCCGGTAATCCACACACGTAAAAACCAATGCCAAACCCGACCGACAGCATGATCGCCAGACAGTAGGCTAGATAACAACGCTGGTAAAATGAGCAAATAACAAAGAGAAACAATATCAACTCGCAGACCACTTAAGAAAATAGTCAGCCATCCACCAGCATCACTCACCCGTTCAAAATGCCAGATAGCCAGTCCTAAACGAGAGACAAAAAAGATAACTAGCCCCACTACGAATACGGCAGCAATCGGATAAAGAGGCCCTAAGTAAGGTTTGATTTTATTGAGCATAAATTTCAACAACTATTAAGATTAAATGAATGATTAGATAATACGTTAAGGCATTGATAAAAGAAATAAGTTCCATTTCATTTTGTAAAACGAAAAACTATCGCCTATTTTATCTTCATGCGTTAAATGTCTTAAGTTTTTCTTAAGATTAATATGGCAAATTCCTTTATCGAACACTGACAGAATTAAGAATGGCGGGATTTATTTAGATTAATTAAACGACAGAAATCCATTTCAATCTTGATAATATAAACAAAATAGAGGAACGCTAAATGCCTAAAACTTACAAATGGGATCTATTTGTTCGCTTGACACATTGGATTGTGGCGGGATCTTTCTTAACCAACTACCTCATAACAGAAGAAGGTAGTAAAACACACCAATGGATTGGCTATCTACTGATGATCACGATATGCCTTCGTCTCATTTGGGGGCTTATTGTCCATTCCCCTGCTCGCTTGTCTGCCTTTAAGCCTTCAATACACAATGCGTTTATTCACATAAAGCAAGTGATAGAAACGAAAGAAGATCACCATGAAGGGCACAACCCAGCTGGAGCTGTGATGGTCTGGATTTTGTGGTCTGGCCTCCTCCTAACAGGACTTAGCGGCTGGGCAACACAACTGGATATGTTATGGGCAAATGACTGGCTCAGCGAATTGCATGGAGCGCTTGCAAATCTAACGATGCTGGCAACGGTAAGCCATATAGCCGCCATTGTGATAATGAGCCACTGGACTGACCACAATTATTTAAAAAATATGCTGTTACATAAAAAATAGAAATATGTTCATTGAACCTGAGTGCTTAGGTTCATCAGGTTTAATCGACTAAGTAACAGTGGTGTATTTACAAAAAGATCCGTATTTAATGCTCTATTTAACTTTTAATTAGTATTCATGACTGAAGAGGCCGTCTAAATTTTAATCATTACTATGGCGATTTTTGTTAATAGGGATAACATCAACTTTGTATTATTTCAAAAAAGTGACATGGCAATGAATTTTCATATAGAAAAATAATAGATAGATACAGTATGCTACATCCGATAGCACTTTTTAATAAGATGAGAGTCAACTCAAGCTATCGACATTTTTATTATCTCATTATTAACTATTAGGTTACTCACTTTATGAAACCAGGCCGTACAGGAATAAGTCGTTTATTTTACGCTACAGGTTATTCAATGAAAGGCCTTCAGGCTGCATGGAAAAATGAAGCCGCCTTTAGGCAAGAAATCGTCGCTTCTATCATTCTAATTGCGATCACTTTTTTCTTGCCGGTCAATGAATTAGAACAGTTAATGATGATCGGTAGCTTAGTGCTGATTGTCATCGTTGAGCTTATGAATTCAGCCGTGGAAGCTGTAGTTGATCGCGTAGGTAGTGAGTGGCATGAGCTCAGTGGCCGTGCGAAGGATATAGGATCAGCTTCAGTTTTGATTGCACTACTTTTTGCTGCATTTACATGGATTTTTATTTTGGTACGTTAAATGAAATGAGCGTTTGAAAATTATTCGTTTTCTTACATCGGTATTAGTTTTCTCCTAGCGCTATATTTTGCCACCGCCGTTAACTTGCTTGTTTATTCTGTAGTCGCAGAGTAAATGCTGTTCAAAAAAAGCGCCCCAACCGGAGCGCTTCAACTTCAATATTCGATTATTCCCAATCAAGGATAACTTTGCCAGAAAGCCCGCTGCGCATAGCATCGAAGCCCGTTTGAAAGTCATCAATTTTGTAATGGTGAGTGATGATAGGCGTTAAATCGAGGCCCGATTGGATCAGGCTCGCCATCTTATACCAAGTTTCGAACATTTCACGGCCATAGATACCTTTGATCACCAAACCTTTGAAGATCACTTGGTTCCAATCGATCGCCATATCTGAAGGTGGGATACCTAATAAAGCAATACGACCACCGTGATTCATGGTTTTCAGCATAGAACTAAAGGCACTTGGTACGCCTGACATTTCAAGGCCGACGTCAAAACCTTCCGTCATGCCAAGTTCACTCATGACCTCTTCTAACTTTTGTTCCGCAACATTCACGGCGCGTGTCACGCCCATTTTACGTGCAAGCTCAAGGCGGTATTCGTTGACATCGGTGATCACCACATGGCGCGCACCAACGTGTTTCGCCACTGCGGCCGCCATGATACCGATTGGACCAGCACCAGTGATCAGCACATCTTCGCCGACTAAATCAAATGACAATGCGGTATGTACCGCGTTACCAAATGGGTCAAAAATCGAGGCTAGATCATCGGAAATACCATCTGGGATCTTGAAAGCATTAAATGCAGGGATAACTAAGTATTCAGAAAATGCACCAGTGCGGTTCACACCAACACCCACAGTATTACGACATAAGTGAGTACGACCACCACGGCAATTTCGACAATGGCCGCAAGTAATGTGACCTTCGCCAGACACGCGATCACCTAATTCAAAACCGCGAACTTCTTGACCAATGCCAACCACTTCACCGACGTATTCATGGCCAACCACCATTGGCACTGGGATGGTTTTTTGTGACCACTCATCCCAGTTATAGATGTGAACATCGGTGCCACAAATTGCGGTTTTCTTAATTTTAATCAGCAGATCGTTGTGACCAAGTTCAGGCATTGGCACTTCGGTCATCCAAATGCCTTGCTCTGGTTTGAGTTTGGATAATGCTTTAATTTTCATTTAATGAGCCCCATTTCTTGGCCAACAGCAATAAACGCATCAATGGCGTGGTCGAGTTGCTCGCGGCTATGCGCGGCTGACATTTGTGTACGAATACGAGCTTGGCCTTTGGGCACAACAGGGAACGAGAAACCAACAACATAAATGCCCTTAGCTAGTGCTCGTTCTGCAAACTCTGCTGCAACGATAGCATCGCCGAGCATAATCGGGATGATGGCGTGATCCGCGCCACCCATAGTGAACCCCGCGCTTTCCATACGAGTACGGAAATGCGCGGCGTTATCCCAAAGTTGGTCGCGAAGCGCTGCGCTTTCTGCCAGTAAATCCAGCACGCGAATCGATGCTGCAACAATCGCTGGCGCAACCGAATTAGAGAATAAATAAGGACGTGAACGTTGACGAAGCCAATCAATTACCTCTTTTTTACCGGAAGTGTAGCCACCTGAAGCACCACCCATCGCTTTACCAAGGGTACCGGTGATGATATCAATACGGTCAATCACATCATGGTATTCATGCGTACCACGGCCATTTGTACCCATAAATCCAACCGCGTGTGAATCATCCACCATGACGAGCGCGTTGTATTGATCCGCTAAATCACAAATCGCAGGCAAGTTTGCGACTACGCCATCCATTGAGAATACACCATCCGTTACGATGAGCTTATTACGAGCGCCCGCCGCATCGGCTGCGATCAACTGCTGTTCCAACTCTTGCATGTTATTGTTGGAGTAACGAAAACGCATCGCTTTACATAAACGCACACCATCAATGATTGAGGCATGGTTCAACGCGTCAGAGATAATCGCGTCTTCTTTATCTAAAATAGTTTCAAATAAACCGGTGTTTGCATCAAAACATGAGGTGTAAAGAATCGTATCTTCTTTACCTAAGAATTGAGAGAGCTTCTGTTCCAGTTGCTTATGAATATCTTGCGTACCACAGATGAAACGTACCGAAGCCATACCAAAACCGTGACTGTCCATGCCTTGCTTCGCCGCTTCAACCAACGCAGGGTGATTAGCCAAACCAAGGTAGTTGTTGGCACAGAAGTTCAACACTTCTTCACCAGTAGAAATTTCGACCGCCGCTTGTTGTTGCGAGGTAATCACACGTTCAGATTTATACAGACCTTCCGCTTTGATTTCCTCAAGCTGGTTTTGGATCTGTTGATAAAATGCAGAAGACATTGCTACGTCCTTATTTTTATATAGCGCAATAGCTATGGTGTAGGGCAGCCTAAACGAAAATAGACCCTTCATTTACACTGTAAAATCGCTTAATGGTATTTTAGTTGATCCCATTTACGACTATTATCCCATGACATGGAAAACCATTAGTGAACTTCAGGCACAAATACAATTATGATCACGCATCGTCTTATCGCCCTGCTGCCTGATTTAGCGGCTTTCATTCTCGTCGTCAATGAAGGTAGCTTTACGGCAGCCGCTCAAAAGCTGGGGGTAACACCTTCGGCATTAAGTAAATTGATTACCCGTTTAGAACAAGCACTATCAGTGAAGTTATTTGAGCGAACCACGCGCCAACTCTTAATCACTCAGGCAGGAAAGCGCGTTTATGATCAAAGTCTGTTGATGGTCAACGCTGCGCAGCAAGCGGTTGAGCTTTCCACCTCTGACCACACCGAACCTGCAGGCGCACTCACTGTTGCGGCACCTGAAGCATTTTTGAACTCAGTTCTGCAACCCCTTGTGCTTCCTTTTCTAACTCAATACCCTGAAATTCAACTTAAGCTGAGAGCTGCAGATGGCGCGATCGATTTATTCAAACACAATATTGATGTGGCGTTTAAGCTGACTGATAAGCCAGATGAAAACTTGGTACTGCGTGAAATTGGCAAAACCCACTTAGTGTTGTGCGCCAGCCCAGAATATATAGCGGCCAGAGGCACGCCCACACACCCTACCGAATTAACGGATCACGACTGCTTGTATCTTGCCGAAACCGAGCGTGACCATCTCTGGGATTTTCATAAAGAAGATGAGTTCCATACGGTGGCCGTCTCAGGCCGCTATGCAGTAAACCACTCACAAATGCGTTTGAACGGCGTGAAAAATGGCTTAGGTATCGGCATCTTCCATGATTTTGTCATTCAGCAAGCGCTCGTTGAAGGCAGCGTCGTCCGACTATTAGCCGATTGGACGATCAAAAGTAATTACTACGGCTCGATTGCCATGCAATATCCGCAAACCAAGTACATGCCAGCAAGGCTGCGGGTGTTCATTGATTACGTCACTGAACATTTGGTCAGCCAGCTCAACAAATAAAGGTTAATCATGCTAAAACGAATCCACCATGCGGCAATTATTTGTTCAGACTACGCACGTTCCAAAGCGTTTTATACTCAGATCTTAGGGCTGCCTGTTATTGCTGAAAATTACCGCGCCGCTCGCGATTCATACAAGCTGGATCTTGCTCTGCCCGATGGCGGACAAATTGAACTGTTCTCATTTCCAAATACACCACCAAGACCAAGCTTCCCTGAAGCTCAAGGGCTACGACATTTAGCGTTTGTGGTGGACAGTGTCAGTGAAGTCAAAGCGTATTTAGAGGAAAAAGGCGTCATCGTCGAGCCCATCCGCGTTGATGAGTTCACTGGTCGCGAATACACATTTTTCGCCGACCCAGATGGTTTACCGTTAGAGCTTTATTCTGAATAGTGAATAGAGGAAGGAATCAAGGCTATTTTCTAACGCCAGTACAACAGATTAAATAATGGTGGCGCACGAGGAACTTGTTTTTCAAATCGTACACTTAGAGCCAAAAAAGTGTAGCTGTCTGAAACAAACAAGTTCAGTCGTGTCAGTAAAGGTGTCGTTGGAAGTGAATCTTGATGAAAAGTGGAGAAATGAGCAAAGGGACAGGGTTTCGTATGCTGTGTCTGTACTTTTCCCTCTTCAATTTGAACCAGCTCAAAACCATTAATGGTGCACAGTGTGGCCCAAACCCCCGCCGTATTGCCATGCGCGTTTATTACAGGCATAAGCGATACCAACACCCAACTGAGCGCGCTGGTGAGCAACATTATTCTGTTAAAACGGTTTAGGCGAATCATAGCAACACTCAATTTTTTCTTGTCGACACTATATAACGCAATGATAAAAATAACAGTGCGGCAGCGCTAAAAACTTAACAAATACCCTCAAGTTCGCTACAAATCGTTAGCTTAAAGACGACGTTTCAAGATGCATATCAATGTGACTCCATTCACGCTTTGTCTATCAATCCACCCAAACTAGGAAATATTCCTAACTCAGTTAGGCCATGCCCTCAAGTCAATCGCCAAGCCGATTTTTACAATCACTCTATGATGCAGCCAGACGGTTGCTAGCCATTCGACTCTGGTGTGAATTGACTGACAGCAGAGATTTCTTTGACGTGATTTTCTAAGGATTTCACATGCTAAAACTTTTGCAACAGGTTCGGCTACCGACCCTCGATCTCCCCGCAGCAGAACGCCGTAAAATGTGGTTCAAACCATTTTTACAATCATACCTTGTGGTGTTTATTGGCTACATGGCGATGTATTTAGTGCGCAAAAACTTCAACGTTGCACAAAACGATATGATTTCAACCTACGGCTTGTCGATGACACAGCTAGGGCTGATTGGTCTTGGTTTCTCCATCACTTACGGGATTGGTAAGACAGTGGTCTCTTACTACGCCGATGGCAAGAACACGAAACAGTTCCTACCTTTTATGCTGATCCTTTCTGGTATTGCAATGCTTGGATTTAGCATGAGCATGGGCGGTTCAAGCGTCAGCATTTTCCTAATGGTTGCTTTTTATGCGCTAAGCGGTTTTTTCCAAAGTACTGGTGGGCCATCAAGCTACTCCACTATCACCAAATGGACGCCCAAAAATAAACGCGGCACCTACTTGGGTTTATGGAATATGTCGCACAATGTCGGCGGCGCAGGTGCGGCAGGCGTAGCACTGTTTGGTGCAAACTATCTCTTTAATGGTCACGTTGTGGGCATGTTTGTGTTCCCATCAATCATCGCATTAGTGGTGGGTTTCATTGGTTTGCGTTACGGTAGTGACTCTCCTGAAGCATACGGTTTAGGTACGGTCGAAGAGTTGTTTGATGAAGCGGTCAGTGAGGAAGATATTGCCGCGGAAGAAAACCAAATGACCAAACGTGAGATCTTTGTTGAATACATTTTGAAAAACAAAGTGATTTGGTTACTCTGCTTTGCCAACATCTTCCTCTACATCGTGCGTATCGGCATCGACCAGTGGTCTACTGTGTATGCCTATCAAGAACTTGGTTTGTCAAAAGAAGCGGCCATTTCAGGCTTCACTCTCTTTGAAGTGGGCGCATTAGTCGGCACTTTAATGTGGGGTTATCTGTCCGATCTTGCTAATGGCCGCCGTGCTTTGGTCGCCTGTGTCTCTCTGGGACTCATCATTGTTGCGCTCGAATTCTATCAGCACGCCACCAGCGAGTTTATGTATCTCGGGTCACTGTTTGTGCTAGGTTTCCTTGTTTTTGGCCCACAATTACTGATTGGTGTCGCTGCGGTTGGCTTTGTGCCGAAAAAAGCGATCAGTGTCGCCGATGGCGTTAAGGGCACTTTTGCTTACTTAATTGGTGATAGCTTTGCCAAACTTGGCCTAGGTATGATCGCCGACGGTACACCAATTTTTGGCCTTACAGGCTGGAAGGGCACCTTTGCTGCGCTCGACACTTCAGCGATGATCTGTATTGTATTGTTAGCCTTTGTCGCAATCGCTGAAGAGCGTAAGATCCGCCATGAGAAAAGGCTAAAGCTGGCCGCAGCTGCCGCTTAGCTCCCAGCAAAATCAAACGCGATATTCTCTTTTATGAGTGTGTCGCGTTTGATTGTGCCACCCCTTCCTTTTTGACGCGCTAGACTCCTCTACAATGGCATCCATAGCAAAGGGATATATTGCTTGTTTAATTGTCTCTGTGGCGTTAGTTTAAGCTCCCTTTTTACTCAGGCAATATAAACAGCGGGGATTGTGATGATCAAAGTAGCACTAGTGGATGACCATATCGTGGTACGTTCAGGCTTTGCCCAACTCATGAACCTTGAAGACGATATCCAAGTGGTCGGCCAATTTAGCTCGGCGGCCGAAGCGCGCGCAGGGCTTCCCGGCACAGGGGCAAACGTCTGTATTCTTGATATTTCAATGCCTGATGAAAGCGGGCTGTCGCTGCTTCAAGATCTACCCTCTGGGATAGCATGCATTATGCTGAGCGTTCACGATTCCGCGGCCATGGTCGAAAAAGCCTTGGAGGCTGGAGCAAGAGGCTACTTAAGCAAACGTTGTAGCCCAGATGAACTTATCCAAGCCGTACGAACCAGCGCCCATGGTGGTTGCTACTTAACACCCGATATTGCGCTTAAACTCACCTCTCCCAAGCGCGAGGCAAAGCTATTAGCACAGTTGACCAAACGTGAGCGGCAAATCAGTGAAATGCTGGCTGCCGGGCTGGATGTGAAAGCGGTCGCCAATGAGCTTGGACTTAGCCACAAAACCATTCATGTCCATCGCGCCAATGCCATGGATAAGTTAGGTGTGAGCAATAACGTGGCCTTAGCGAAATATTTTTCTGACTCATTCTAATGCCACGCTATTTTATTACGTCACTCTGCGCTTGGTTTCTGCTCTCTTGCAGTTGGTTTTGCTTGTGGGTTATCGCCTACTATTTTGTCAACGATCCGGAACTGGCGATCTTCTTCTTTCCTTTTGCTCTGCGTTTAGGCACTGCGCTGCACAGTCCACAACGTTACTGGCCCGCGATTTATGGTGCAGAATGGTGGCTGACGATTGCGCTCGCCATGCTAATGGAACAACCTCAATGGCTGACCGTACTCGCCGCCAGTATCGCAACGCTGCCCTTAAACCTGCTCGCCCAGCGCTACTACCACGGAAGTCAGTGGCGTCGCTTTATTGTGATGGGCGGGTTGATCCTCGCCAGCGCTATCATTAATACGCTGGCCACCACCTACCACGGCCATGCCGCGTCAATGGTGATGTTAGTCAGCATCACAGCTGGCTTAATGATTGTGCCAAGCTGCTATTTGATATGGAATTATCTTTTCCAAAGCACTTGGGTTCCACTGACGGCGAACTTAGTCTCTCGTCATATCGAATTTCGCACGCGTCACGTCTTACTCTACTCTTTACTATTTATTTTAAGCATTGCGCTGCAAATTGGTTTACCTGATGAACTTCGGCGTTTTGCGCCATTTTGTTTAGCCATCCCGATCATTTTGCTCGCTTTTCGCTACGGCTGGCAAGGTGCATTGCTCGGTACGCTGCTCAATAGCATTGCATTGATCGCGGCTCGTAGTGGTGTCTCTAATATGGAAGTCACTGATCTCCTGCTCTCTCTTTCAGCACAAAGTTTAACCGGCATTTTGCTGGGAATGGGTGTGCAGCGACAAAGAGATCTCAACACCAAGCTGCGCCAACAGCTTGATCGTAACCAAAATTTGTCCCGCCAATTAGTCAAAGCTGAAGAATCTGTTCGGCGCGATATTGCTCGCGAGCTGCACGATGAGATCGGTCAAAACATTACCGCTATCCGTACTCAAGCCAGCATTATTCAACGCGTCGAATCTCAACCCGTCACCAGCAATTGTGCTAAAACCATTGAATCTCTCTCTTTAAATGTTTACGACACAACTAAAAGTTTGCTAACCCGTTTACGCCCTAAAACCTTAGATGATTTAGGCCTAGTCGAAGCACTGGATCAACTGCTGCGTGACCTTGAATTTGAGACGCACGGCATTCAAACCCAAGTGGTTTGGACGGGGAATTCAACCGCTCAACTGCAAAAGCTAAGTGATGCCACCAAAGTGACCCTTTATCGATTGTGCCAAGAGGCGCTCAATAACGCCTTAAAATACGCGGAAGCTAGCCACATTGTGATTGAGTTTTCGTTGGCAAGTGATGTCACACTGCGCATTCACGATGATGGCATCGGTTTCAAAGCACAAGCTCAGCTGAACGGCTTTGGTTTACGAGGTATGCGTGAGCGAGTCGAGGCATTGGGTGGCCACTTTCAGATTATTAGCCACTGTCAGTCTACAACAGCCAACCACGATCTAAGCGAGAATGGCACTCAGCTTACCGTCACACTGCCCCACTTATAATCGTGGAATATAAAGCACTATGATAAATTTTCTACGCTCTCAACCACCGCAACCGCTTCTTGCATCAGCGCAAGAGGTTAACCAGCAGTACCGTTATTGGCGCTTTCACATCATGATGGCGATGTATGTCGGTTATGCGCTTTTCTACTTCACGCGTAAAAGTTTGAATTACGCCATGCCCGCGATGATTGCTGACCTCGGTTTAGATAAGAGTGATATTGGCATCATGGGCACGTTGTTTTACATCACCTATGGTATCTCAAAATTTCTGTCTGGGATTTTGTCGGACCGCTCCAACCCGCGCTATTTTATGGGCCTAGGGTTAATGGCAACGGGTTTTATCAATATTCTGTTTGGCTTTTCAAGCTCAATCAGTATGTTCATCTTACTCTGGGTGCTCAATGCTTGGTTCCAAGGTTGGGGATGGCCTTCTTGCTCTAAACTCCTGACAACTTGGTATTCGCGCTCTGAACGTGGTTTTTGGTGGGCGCTATGGAATACCGCTCATAACGTGGGGGGCGCGTTGATCCCATTACTGGTTGGCTTTCTCACTTTCCATTTTAGTTGGCGCGAAGGTTTTATTGTACCGGGCTGTTTAGCCGTTATTGGTGGGGTTTTCTTATGTTGGCGATTGCGTGATAAACCAATGACCCAAGGTTTACCCAGTGTTGGTCAATGGCGTAATGACGCCCTTGAACTGGCGCAAGAAAATGAAGGCCTCGGCCTTAGCACTAAACAGATCTTGCACAAATATGTGTTAGGAAATAAGTACATTTGGTTACTCGCCTTGAGCTATGTACTGGTCTACATAGTGCGTACTGCCATCAATGATTGGGGAAATATCTACCTTACCGAGCAACAAGGCTATGATTTGATCACGGCTAATGGCGCGCTTTCGCTGTTTGAAGTCGGTGGGTTTATTGGATCGTTAGTCGCAGGCTGGGGCTCAGACAAACTGTTTGGCGGCAACCGTGGGCCAATGAACCTGATTTTTTCAATGGGCATTTTTCTTTCGGTGGCAGCGCTGTGGCTGATGCCGTTAACGGGGTTTGTATTCCAAGCCGCTGGCTTTTTTACGATTGGCTTTTTTGTCTTTGGCCCACAAATGTTAATTGGTATGGCCGCCGCGGAATGTTCTCACAAAGATTCGGCTGGCGCAGCAACTGGGTTTGTGGGGTTATTTGCGTATATGGGCGCAGCGCTCGCCGGTTACCCGTTAGCCATTATTGTCGAGCAATTCGAATGGCGAGGCTTTTTTGTCACCATTTCTGTTTGCGCCGCTGTGATCGGCTTACTACTGCTGCCTTTCTTACAAGCTCAGTTTTCAGGCAGCGACCACCCCACGAACCATTGAACGTTATAACTAATCCAACGTTATCGTGAGGGGGCCACAAAGCTGATTAACCAAATAAGCGCTTCCAGATACTTGGGTTACGCTGCTCGTGGTATTCAACACGCAGTTCGTCTACCGTCCGCAGCGTTTGTTGAGCTTGCTCTAAATTTCCTTGCTCAAGATCCACTTCGATTTTGTCTAATGCCACTGAAAGCTTATTAAACCCTTCTAAATAGAGATCTTGCTTCTCCGGTGGATAATTTCCTCGTTTTGACTCTTCAACCAACTGACTTAATCTCTCAATGGGTGCTTGCATTGTTTCAACGCTGGTCGCTTCTGCCGCTTGTTTAAATTCAAGCTTCATTTGTTTCATGTTCTGTTTTAAGTCAACATTAGCCGCCGACACGCTAGCCGCAAATAATGCGCAAGCTGTTAATATCATTATTTTTTTCATAATTATTTCTTTTTATTCTGGCAAGAAGTGCCAAGTTTAATGGATCTAAAGATAAAAGAGGGACAAATTTTTGTCATTTTTTATGACCTCTTTACGGCTTATAGTGTTTGATATTCTGCGATCGCTTTTCGCCCGCGCAGTGCTAAAAAGGCCAGAAACTGCTCGACACTGTGCGTAATCACTTTCTCAGCAGCAATACCAACGTTCTCAAGCAGTTCACTGGCCAGTTGAAGTTGGCCGATATCTTGACAAAAATGGGCATCGCTGCCAGTGGTAACATAAGCACCATGTGCTTTCGCCACCTTAGCAATTTCATAACAGCGATCGACACTCCCTACCCTGCTGTGTCCTTTTAAGGTGCTGTTATTAATTTCTATCGCAACGTGATGCTGGGCGGCGCAGGCGATCACCTCATCAAAATCAAAATCGAAATTAGGGTTACCTAAGTGCCCTAGCGCATCCACTCGTCCACCTTTAATCACATTGATCAACGCTTCGGTATGCGCTGCTTTATCGGCAGGCTGAAATACGGGCTCATGAAAACTGGCGATCACCCAATCTAAGTTTTGGTCAACAGAAGGGTGAACATCAATCTCGCCAGCACGATTCATGATGTTGGACTCAATGCCTCGGATAATGGCAACACCGTCCAAAAAGCGCGGCAAAATACGTTGATTGGAGAAGAACCAATAATGCGGCGCTCCAGGCATCGACTGCGCATGATCGGTTGTGCAAAACATTGCCAATCCATTTTCTTTAGCTGAACGCGCGTTTTCAATAAGCGTGCTGTAAGCGTGACCACTTGCATAAGTGTGGGTATGAGTATCAACGACAAGATTCATTTTAATTATTCCATTCCAACAGCGATGCTTCAGTGTAACAGCCTCGCTGATGGCACTTCAATCTAAGGGCGATATATTCACCATATCGACACTTTTTGACCGGATGAAAACACACCGATGTGAAATGGTTTTTTGCAACTTACCCACATTGAACAATACTTAGCAATGTCATCCAATTCGGAGTTGGTTATGAAACGACGTCGTTACTCACTGAGCATTCACATTACGAGTCTCTTTTTAGTGCTCGCCATGGTGATCGGCATTGTATTGATTGGCATAAGTTATCACCATAGTCAGCAACTACTGACGGTAAGTGCACAAGGATTAAGTAGCGAAAACAGCAAAAAACTGGAATCAGCATTTAAACAAAGTGCCGCACCTATCTTGACTACGCTCGATTTTTTAGCTTTTAGTAACGTAATTGATCAACCGGATAAAGTCATCTCGGACCCACGCCAACTCGCCACCGTTTGGCTGACCTTCCAACGTAATCCACAGTTAGTCGCGCTCTATTATTGTGACGAAGCCGGAGCTTGTACTACATTTCGCTCGCTGAGCTTTGATAAAGCCAAACAGCGTTTTGATGCCCCCGCGCAAGCTCAGCTATTGGCTCATTACACTCAAGTTGATGGCACTAACCGCTTTATCTATTTAGACCAGAACCTTAAAAGCCTGCTCGATAAAGAGGATAACAATAATAAATTTGATCCTCGCGTGCGTCCTTGGTTTACCTCGGCAAGTCAAGATGGCGCGATACGCTTAACGGAACCTTATTTCTTTTTCTTCCTACAAACGAGTGGCGTCACACTGTCACGTAGATCGGCCGATGGAAAGAGTGTGCTTGGCGCTGATTTCACGCTTGACTCACTGTCAAAACAGATGAGTACGATGGGTTTTTCTGACAGTGCTCAGCTCATTTTGTTCGATAATCAATTTAGACCACTCGCCCAACACAATACTAAGTTCGAGCTACAACAAGATCCCTCACAGATTGCACAGCAGCTGCAGCAAAGTACTTTTGCACCAATATTGAATCGGGTCAGCAGCCAAACTTTGTATGAAACGGTCAATATGAATGGCACAACGTGGTCGGTGACGTTAACGCCGGTACTTTTAAACGACAATGTACGCTTGTTGCTGGCAGAAGCGGTACCGCAAGACGATTTGATCGCAGATTTGCTCTCGATGCGAGATCAGCAGATTTTTGTCGCGTTAATCATGCTCGCTATCGCTTTTGCAGTAGTTGGTTTTGTGGCGCAAAGGCTCGCCAGCCCTTTAGGTAACCTAGTGCAATTGACCGACAACATCACGCGCTTTGAATTTAAAAAGACACGCTACCCAAAAAGCCGGATCCGCGAAGTTGCCAATTTAACCCAATCGATAGAGCTCATGGAGCATACACTGCACGACTTGCTGCGACTATTACGCGAAACCGCCAGCAACCAAGAATTCGGTGTGTTAGCCAAAACGATTACCCATCAAAGCTATTTGATCACTCGAGCTGAAACTATTTTGCTCTACACTTATGCCAACGAAAATAACCAATTTATCACCGCAGCAAACCACGCCATCATTCCCTTTAAGCTTGATATCAATCAGTTGTCTCAAGAGATGCCGTGGCTACTTTCTGAACTGCGCAAAGGCCAAACGGTTCATTTATCTAAAACCGATAATTCGATGCGTAAGCATAAAGATGAGCTGTATAATTCTGATCTTTATCTTTTCCCACTGCTCAACCGAGACAAGCAGTTAGTTGGCGTATTAAACCTAGGCTACGAACGGGCCATCACTCCCGATCAGCAAGACAAACATGCATTTTTACGAGAGCTGCTCAGTTTTGCCGAAATCGCTAAAGACAATATCGACAAAATGCAGCGGCAAAAGGAGATGCTCAACTCGTTTATTGAATTGATCGCATCAGCCATTGATACCAAATCCCCTTACACGGGCGGCCATTGTCAGCGAGTTCCTGAATTAACCAAAATGATCACTAAAGCGGCGGAAAACGATCGCACCTATTTCCCACAATTTTCCATGACCAATGAAGAGTGGGAAGAGCTCACTCTCGCCGCTTGGTTGCATGATTGTGGAAAAGTGACCACGCCTGAATATGTGATTGATAAAGCGACCAAATTAGAAACGATCTACGACAGAATTCACGAAATTAGAATGCGTTTTGAGCTGCTCAAATGTCAAGCTGAAACGGACTACTGGCAAGGTGTTGCGCAGGGCAAGAACGAGCCAGATCTCAAGCAGCAGTTGCTGACGAACCAACAAATCCTCGATGAGGAATTTGCTTTCGTCGCGCAATGTAATATTGGCAGTGAGTTTATGAGCGATGATGACCTTTCCCGCTTAGAGCTAATTGCGCAAAGAGAGTGGAAACGGACCTTAGATGATCAACTCGGTACTTCTTGGATAGAGAACCAACGTGCAGGAGAGTCAAAACCATTGCCCACTATGGAGCGCTTGCTTGATGATAAACCCGTACACCATTTGCACTGGGTGAACGGTTGTCGTCCACAAGAACTGTGGCAAGAAACCTTTATTTTACAACCGGGAGAACTGCGTTATAACCGAGGTGAGCTCTATAATTTGTCCATTCGCCGTGGCACGCTCACCAACGAAGAACGCTTTATGATTAATGATCACATTGTGCAAACCATCATGATGCTCAAGCGGTTACCTTATCCTGAACATATGAAAAACGTTCCTGATATTGCAGGAAGCCACCATGAACGAATGGATGGCGCGGGTTATCCAAGAGGTTTAAGTGAAGAGCAGCTTTCGATCCCCGCTCGAGTGATGGCGATAGCCGATGTGTTTGAAGCACTGACTTCTAGCGATCGCCCCTATAAAAAGGCCAAAACGCTCAGTGAATCGATCGCGATCATGACCACCATGGCCACCACTGGCCATATAGATCCGAAGCTTTACTTACTCTTTTTAGAAAAAGAGATTTATCAAGACTATGCGGATCGATTTTTACACTCCGATCAGCACAGCCCAATTGATAAAGAAGCACAGATAAAAAAAGTAAAAATGAGTTTGAAAAAGACTTTTTAAAGACCGCGAATATCTAACTCATTCTGGATCAGCACAATGCACTGCGAGGCAAACAGCATTCGAGGCCCAAGGCTGATTTTCTGTGTATTAAGGCGCTTTAAACTGTTCCAACTTTTTTTCGGCATCGGGATGTGGTCAGTAAGTAAAAAGCAGCTGTCGTCAGAAAATTGATGCTCACGGACACTTTCGCCTTTTTTATCCAGTAAATACAAGTGGTAACTTTCAGAAAGGCGTTGCACCAACTTTTCAAAACTGATGGTTTCAACCGTGAGTCCTTGCTCGACCTCTCGGGTTTGCTCTTTGCCCATACCCACAGAAACATCTAAAGCGTGGCCTATTTTGGTCAGCAAGGCTTGCTCGTGAAAGCCACCGATATTGTGCAACTGGCTCGACTCAAAGCATAAAGTCCGCGAGAAATCTTGCGTACTTTCCAGCACCAAATAGACCACCACGTCATCACGATGCGACTGCGCGGTAAAAATAGCATTCATGAGCACGTGGGCCAAAATTTCGGTGTGGGCTTCTTGCCCAACAGAGGCTAAAAAAGTCTGTTTATCCGTGGAAGCGGCGCGGGCCCTTACAACAAAAGCTCTCATGTGACTGACTCAATTCATTCAATAAAGCACGGACTCTATCACAATCTCCATCTACTGGAATAGTGATCTACTGGTGAAGCTACGGTTCGCTCGTCAACACAGCTTTGCTTTTCGGGAGCCCCAATGAAATGAGAGTGGTCAGCAGCAGAAAACTAAACGAAACCCACAAACACGCCGCTAATCCCCAAAGTTGGAAAACCCACCCGGAAAGCACGGTACCGATTAAACGCCCCATCGCGTTTGCCATGTAGTAAAAACCGACATCAAGCGATACACCATCCCCCTTGGCATAGCTCACGATCAAATAGGAATGCAGCGATGAGTTAATCGCAAAGACCGCGCCGAAAAGCAGTAACCCCGCGATGATCACGACTTCCGGATGCCACTGCGCTTGAATGCTGTAGGCGATCAAACCGGTAATCAGCGCCAGTAGCGCCGCCCAACCGAGCGCAGATCGCCCATCTGGTACTTGGTCTGAAGCACTGCCTGTTATTTTAGGAGCAAACCCTTGGATCACGCCGTAGCCAATCACCCATAAGGCTAAAAAGCCGCCCACGGCACTGTGATCCCAACCAAAAACGCTGCCCAGATAAATGGGTAAGGCAATCACAAACCAAACGTCTCGCGCGCCAAATAAAAATAGGCGAGCCGCCGATAAAATATTCACGCTGCGCGATTTGGAGAAAATCTCTGAAAATTTCGGTTTGGTTTTGGCTTTGCCAATATCGGCTTGCAAGCTAAGCAAACTGCCGATAAAAACCAACAGCAATACCGCCGCCATAGCCGCTACCGCATATTGAAAGCCGATCCAAGAGAGCAAGACACCACCGAGAAAAAAGCCGGCCCCTTTTAGAGCGTTTTTTGAACCCGTAAGAATCGCTATCCACTTGTAGAGTGCGCCTTGTGCATTTTCAGGGACTAACGTTTTGATCGCACTTTTTGCACTCATTTTATTGAGATCTTTTGCGATACCCGATAACGCCTGCGCCGCCATCACCCAAGGAATGGTTAACCATGCAGCAGGTACAGCAAGCATCAAGAGCGCGAATATTTGCATGCCAAGGCCAATATTCATGGTGCGATTCAGCCCTAAACGCGCACCAAGCCAACCGCCAATCAGGTTCGTCACCACGCCAAAAAATTCATAAAAGAGAAACAAAGACGCAATCGCTAAGGTCGAATAACCCAAATCATAAAAATACAACACCACCAACATGCGCAGCGCGCCGTCAGTCACGGTAAAATTCCAATAATTAAAAGTCACTAGCATGTACTGGCGAACGTTTTGGTTGAGTTGAGACAACATAATCACTCTCTTTGCAAAAGAGCCGCCTAAGGCAGCTCTTTGGGACTGTTATTGATTAACAAATTGTTTGATGTACTCGACTTGTACATCTTTGGTAAACGCACCCGGTCTTAATGATTGAACTTGAGTAATAATGTTTTGCAGTTCCCAACCTTTCTCCAGCAATAAATGAGCAGCAAGTAAACCAGTACGACCCGATCCCCCCATGCAATGCATGGCAATCTTATCTCCCTTGGCAAGCGCCTGATGAAGTGACGGGGAGATACTTTGCCAATGCGTTTGAAACTGGTGGCCGGGCGCGCAATCATCTTCAATCGGGGCGTGAAACCATTGCAGCCCCGCTTGTTCAACCACTTTAGGCAAGTCGCCAACGCCTTTCTCTTGCATCTCTTCGTGACTTAGAGCCGTCACCACAACGGTAACACCTTGAGATCTCAGTTGTTCAATACTCTCAACCAAAGGAAGATCTTTTGTCCCCGGGCAAGGCGTCAATACCAAACCAGCGCTGTTTTCTGCAACAGGCAGTTCCCATGTAGGATGTGTCATTTCTTTGCTCCTTTATGCCAAACCGACTTTGCGTACTAATTCTGCGGTACGCGTTGCGTAACCCATTTCGTTATCATACCAAGCGTAAATTTTCACCATGCGCTTGCCCACCACCATGGTTGAGAGTGCGTCGACAATCGTTGAGCGTTGGTCGCCTTTATAATCAATCGATACCAATGGCCGCGCTTCAAAACCGAGAATGCCTTTGAGCTCATTTTCTGAAGCCGCTTTCAGTAGCGCGTTAACTTCTTCTGCGCTGGTATCGCGTTTCACATCAAAAATAATGTCAGTTAACGACGCATTAGCGAGCGGCACACGCACCGCGTGACCGTTAATTTTGTCTTTCAGATCGGGGAAGATTTCCACAATCGCTGTCGCAGAACCTGTAGTTGTTGGGATCAAACTCATACCACAAGCACGCGCACGACGTAGATCTTTATGCGGTGCATCCAAAATGGTTTGCGTGTTGGTCAAGTCGTGAATGGTCGTAAACGATGAGTGTTCAATACCCAGTTGCTCATGAATCACTTTGACGATAGGCGCAATGCAGTTGGTGGTACAAGAAGCGGCCGTAACAATCTGATGTATTTGTGGATCAAAGATGTGGTCATTGACCCCAACCACGATATTGGCAATCCCCGCTTCTTTCACCGGAGCTGATACCACAACACGTTTGACACCTTGTGCTAAATACTGATTCAAAAACTCAGATTTGCGGTGTTTGCCTGTTGCTTCGATGACCACATCACAACCAGACCAATCGACATCACTGATCGCTTTTTGTTGTGAGGTACGAATAACCTGACCGTTGGCAATGATCGCATTACCGTCGCTTGTCACTTCATGATGCCAACGGCCTTGTATTGAATCAAATT
>NZ_CAWNMR010000019.1:0-40058 GCF_963875615.1 Vibrio sp. V09_P4A23P171 | reverse complement strand
TACTTGTTGGTCAGTTGCCAATAGAGCATTTCCTGCTTGTTGAGTTTCAGTAATTGCTCTGAGGTTTTCCGATAAACATGGGGCATGCTCATCGAATCACACTCCACGTTAAACACCTCCACAATGACTTCATCGAGGTAGCGTTTAATGCTGCGAGTGGTGCGGTGGATATCGAGTAGGGCTAACTGCTGCTGCAACTCCCTAACGGTAATCCATCGATGTTGAGGAATAAGCATCAGCGTGTGCAGCAAAGCGGATAACCCTTCAATGCTGGTTTTATTGCTCATGACTACGCTCTCAATACATCAAAGCTCCACACCGGAGTCGGACATTTAATGTCGGGAGAATAGAGGTGGGTCAGACACATAATGTCCAACGGTGAAAACAGCATCAATCGGCATCACCAAAGCGTGAGCCGATTAACATTAACGAGGCTTATGCTTATCACTGAGCTCGGCAATCGCTACCAATAACCCAATCAACAGCACCACCAGAAACCCTAAAGTGGATAGGGCTCCAATGGCACCAAAGAACGGGGAAAGTGAAAACAACGTAATGAGGGCAGTGACAAGTTTGATGGTTTGTAGAAGAAGGGAAGTCATGAGTTATTGCGGGGTGACGGCTATCTCGTTGTAAGCGTCCGTATCGACATAGGCAAGAAAGTTATTCTCCCATAGCCGATACAGCTCTTTGGCATCACGGTTACCTTGCATTGGTAGCCAGCCACGATAGGCCACAAAGAACTGTCCAACCCGAAAATCAAAATCCAAGTTGCGCTCTAGCTCTGGATAGTAATTCCCCATATACGCAAAGTCAGTGATGTACTCAATGCTCCATTCTCCTGTTGAGGTTTGGCAAATCGCCATCTCAACCGGATGGAAGCCGCCTTCTTCAGCGCTGTAACTCTTATCGCGAAAGTTAAACACCAGATAACGGCTGGTGGTCAGTGCTTCATTACTCAGCAAGTGAGCGGTGAGTTGCTCACTTAACAGCTTGTGCAGTTTCTTAGACACAGGTAGTAATGATGCTGTGAAGGTTAATTTGGACATGGTGAGTCCTCCTTGTTTCAGGATTCAAATAAGAAATGAGAGATTAGGATTTAGTTGAACGTACCGACCATCGTCAGTTGCACGTCATCAAAGACATTGCGAGAAAGGTGGCGAGCAAAGGCTTTCATCCATACCGAGAGCAGCTCTTGAACTTCTGGGTGGGATAAATCCGTGCTCCCCACATCAGGTTGATAGAACCAGCGATTAGCAAGGTGAAAGTACAACTCAGGCTCAACGGTTGTACTGGTGTCATCGGGATAAGAGAAGCTGGCAAAGAACACTACCAACCAAGGGCTTGAGGTTGACTCTCGCTTAAATTGTACCTCTATCGGGTGCAAACCTTGTCGATGTCGGTAGTAACTTATTTGGCGGCAGTTCAGCACGAGGCGTTCAGCATTCTCTGGGAGAGTGTACCGATTCAGAAGTGCTTCCAGTGACGCATGTAAAGCATCATCAATAGAAAGCTTACCGTAATGTTGCTCTATCATAACCATCCCCTTTCAGCAAACGAGGTGCAGCTATTGCCTGTCACGATATGGTCGAGAACGCGAACGTCCACCAGCGCTAAAGCGTCCTTGAGTCTTTCGGTTATGCGTCTGTCCGCTTGGGAAGGCGTAGAGTCACCGGATGGATGGTTATGGGCAAATATCACCGCTGCCGCATTCACTTCTAATACCGCTTTCACCACTTCTCGTGGGTAAACGCTTGCCGCATCCACCGTTCCATGAAACAGCTCTTTAAACTCAATCAGTCGGTTTTGGTTATCTAGTAACAATAAGGCAAACACTTCGCGCTCATGGCTGCCTAGCTTACAGCGCACATACTCTTTGGTGGCATCAGGGTTAGTGAGGGCATCACCACGCACGTAGCGTGTTGCCAGTATCTCCGCCGCATGCTCTAGGATTTCATTTTCCTGATAGCGTTGCTGCTTTTGGTAATCGGAAGTTTTGGGATTCATTTCAGGCTCCTGTCGGAATCAATGATGGGGATTCACATTGATGACATATGCCTGAATATTTTTGGGTTGGGTGCGTAGTAGTGCTAAGTGATGTCAGTGATGGTTTTTACAAATCAAATTAATGTGAACAAATTTACCTTCTGTTGACAAATAAGGAAAAGTGTTGGATAGTTGACGTGTATTTCACCGCCCTCTCAATTGAGGCACATAAACTCTATGCAAGGTAATGTTAACTATGAAGCAACCATGGGAGCTTAACTCGTCATTAACAAGTCAACGTATTCAGCTGCTTGCATCTTTAATGCGAGAGGTTAGGGACTCAGTTATTGACTTACATGACGATTTTTTGGGGGATTCTGCTCGTTCGACAGGATTAAGGGCGTATGAGTGTTGTCGGAATCAAATCATTCGAGCTTCTGCAAACAAAGAAGTATGGCCTTGGTTAGGTATTGTAAAAAGTGACGGGCGTTTTACCTTTTCTATTGATTCTGTGCCTGTACGTTTATATCGCGGAAAACCTAGCTCGCCTGAGGAACGCAGACTTATTCCTTCAATTGAAGCACTTTGTCAAATGAGTTTACTTTCAGTTGAGGTTGGGGATGCTGCGGCCATTTTATGGTTTTTTGCTATTGAAGTTGATGAGTTGAGATACGTTGAAAGAGTTACGTTTACTGGTTTCCTAGATGGAACGCAGGTCTCTTGTTGGGAAGTACCTCTTGATGAAAAAGTTCCAGCGTTTAACACTATTGGTGTTGAACTCCCTGAGCCAGTAGCTACTCCAAAAGCTCCTGTGTATATAAAAAAGAAAGAGGAAAAAGCTCAAAATGATGGGCAAAGTGATGGTCAATAAATTATGTCGGTAGCATTTTATGGTGAGCGTTTGCGGTTAGCTCGTTTATTAAAAGGTTACACCTTACAAGAATTGGGTGATGCAGTGTCGGTGACTCGACAAAGTATACATCAATATGAGAGTGATATACGTGTTCCTGCTGATGACATAAAAAATGCGTTGGCTGAGTCTTTACAAGTAGAGACAAGTTTTTTTTGTATGCCTCTCTCCGGAGATGTAAAGCCTGAGCAATGTCACTTCCGAAAAAGGCAAACTACACCGGTTAGCGTTAAAAATAGAGTACAAGCGTACAGTACTATTCTTGAGCAGTTAGTGGCAGAGCTACATTTGCATCTAGATTTACCAGCAAATCGCTTTAATTTAGTAGATAACGATAAAATTCCAGAACTGACTTCCCTTGTGATTGAAAAGATAGCAGAGGGTGCTCGTGTTCGATGGGGGGTAACACCTGATGCCCCTATTGATAACATGGTTAATGTTGTCGAGAATCAAGGAGCGATAGTTACTTGCTTTGATGGAGTGTCTGATAAAGTGGATGCTTTATCTGTAAATCGAAAGTTCCCAATTATTATTAGAAATACAGCGAAAGAAAGTGTCTGTAGAATGCGCTTTGATTTAGCGCATGAATGCGGGCATTTGGTCATGCATGATGGTATCGAAACTGGTTGCAAAAAGACAGAAAGAGAAGCAGATGCTTTTGCAAGTGCATTCTTGTTTCCTCGTAAGTCTTTTGCAAGAGAGTTTCCAAGTTGTATTGGTCCTAATGGCACTATTAACTGGAAAGCGGTTTACGATCTGAAGCTACGTTGGAAAGTGAGTGCAAGAGCCATTATATACAGAGCACATTTTTTAGGCTTTTTGAATGCTCAGCAGTACCGAAATGCAAATGTTTGGTTTAGTCAAACGCGTCAAACTCGCAGTGAAAAGTACGATGATCTAGTTCCCCAAGAGACCCCTCATGTATTAGAAGAAAGTTTAACAATGCTCAAAGAACATCTGGGAGTTTCTTTTGAAATGCTGGCTAAAAAACTAGGTGTTGAACCCAAATTGTTGGCTGATATCACAGGGGTAAAGTTTGACGTGGAATCTTCAGATATGTTTGATGATGTCGTTGTGCCATTTAATTTTTAATCATCGTTCTGCATGCTTATCTACCTTTAGCATGTAGCATGCATCCGTTTTCTAAATGAACCCTACTAATGGGTTTCATATCCCACCTTAATCTGGACAAAAAATGTACGCAAAACTGTACGGTCTTTTGAAAGACTTATCTAAAGATTGCATTCTAGAGGAAGAGTTACGCATAGCGTGGACGACAGCCTTTTCATCTGTTGGTATCAAGTTTTATGCTGAAAGAGATAAAAATGATCTGCTATATAATCAGGTTATTATTGAGTTAAAAAACAAAGGGTTATTTAACGGTAAGGTAACTTCTTCTTCGTTTAAAAATGCTGTATATGAACGTCTTGAAAAATATATAAAGCGTCGAGCGGAGGCTGAAGGATTAAATCAAGAAGACTATACCGGTATTGCTACTGATGGCGAGCATATAATCTTTTGTTATATGAGGGATGGTCAAATTACTCACCAAGATCTAATGCCTCTTTCTGAAGTCTCTGTTGCTAAGGTATTAAAATCCTTAAAAAATAATCAACGCAGAGCTCTGGTTAAGGATAACTTGATTGAGGATTTTGGTCATTCTTCTTCGGTTGGTTGCCGTCTCATGACCGCGTTATCTAAAGAATTAACACTTCATGTTAATGATGTAGATAACAACAAGATCAAAATGCTCTTTAGAGAGTGGCAGACATTGTTTGGTCAAGTCTCTGGTTTGACTAACGAACAAGTTAGAAAAATCTCTAAGCAGATTGGTTTTGAAATGCCATTAATAGGCAATGAGAGCACTTCTGGTGCTCTGTTTGTTATACATACATACAATGCCTTAATTATGAAGTTACTGGGGGCTGAACTTGTCTCGTACCTAAATCTTACGCAGTACAAAGATTTTTGTGGGAATTTAGCTTCGTTAGAAGCCAATCATTTACTACAAACTATATGTAATGATATTGAGAGGAGTCAGTTTTTTGAATCGGTTGGAATCAAAGGGTTTGTCGAGGAAGCTATTTTCTCTTGGTATCTTGACGCAACAAACAGTGAGAACTCTTTAGAGATTGTTGAAGCATTAAGAGAAGCTTTAATACAAGTGTCATTATACAGATTTGATGATTTGACTTCAGCGCGCTCTAGGGATGTGCTTAAGGGGTTCTATCAAGCTCTTGTGCCAGAAGTATTGCGTAAAAGTCTAGGTGAGTTCTATACCCCTGATTGGCTGGTGACAGAAACATTATCCCGAGCAGTTGATGGCGAGTGGCTGCATAAAAGAGTATTAGACCCGACTTGTGGGTCTGGATCATTTTTACTGCAAACAATTGGACTAAAGCGTAAAGAGGCTGAAATTTTAGGGCTTGATGCAGAGGAGACTGTAAAGTTAATTCTAGACACTGTTTGGGGGTTTGATTTAAACCCTCTTGCAGTACAGGCTGCAAGAGTTAACTTCTTGATTGCAATATCTGATCTGGTTGTCCAATGTAAGGCAATGAAGGTAGAGCTACCTATCTTATTAGCTGATTCTGTTTATTCTCCATCACAAAGCACGACAGAAGAAGGTAACGTTGTAAAGTATCGTATAGGTAGTACAACGGCGGATCTCTTGATTACAATTCCTACTGAGTTAGCTTTTGATCGTTTAACACTAGATCGAGTTTTTACTGTCATGGGTGAAAGCGTTGATGACGATCTTGAGTATGATGTAGTTAAAGAAAAGTTGATTCGTCGTGGTGTTCTAAAACTAGAGAAAATCGCAGAGTGGGATACCCCATTATCAAATACTTATAATAGGGTATTAGCTTTACATCGAAAAAATTGGAATGGTATTTGGTTTAGAATTATTCGAAATTTTTTCTGGTCGGCTGCTACAGAGCCGTTTGATTTGATTGTTGGGAATCCACCATGGGTTAGATGGTCAGCACTGCCTGAGGATTATCGAACAAAAGTGAAACCAACATGTGAGGAATATGCCATTTTCTCAGAGACTAAGTTTCATGGTGGAAATGAACTAGATATTTCCGGAATGATTACGTATACGGTTTCTGATAAGTGGTTGAAATTTGGTGGGAAATTGGTTTTTGTTTTAACCCAAACTCATTTTCAGTCGCCATCGTCACAAGGATTCCGTAGTTTTAAAATTAAGGATGGATCTTATTTACATCCTAAGTTTGTTGAAGATCTTAAAAGCTTAAAGCCATTCCCGGATGCGGCTAATAAGACAGTGATTGTTGGATTTGAAAAGGTCCAACAGCAAGTAGATCCATACCCAGTCCCTTACTATATATGGAATGCAAAATCTGGTTATAAAAAAGCCCTTTCTGAAAATGATACATTAGATGTAATTTCTAAGGGTATTGTGCGGAACGTTATGGAGGCCAACCCTGTCGGAGAAATAAACTCTCCATGGGCAGTAATGGGCGTAGGTGATTTTGAAAAAACCTCAAATATTAGAGGCAAATCCGATTGGATTGCGGGGCGCAAAGGGGTAACGGCTGATCTGAATAGTATCTACATGGTGGAGATTCTAGATGTTGATCATAAGCGCGGCTTAGTGCTTATAGAAACTCGCCCAGAGGCAGGTAAAAAAGATATTGGAGTCGCTAAGAAGTTCTGGATTGAACCTGAACTACTATACCCTATGGTAAAAGGTGCTGCTGATTTCTCTGCGTTTTGTTTCAATCCTAAGCACAATCTATATCACTTAGTTCCCAATAAGGCGATAACAAAGCAGAAGCTACTTGATGCGGAAGATAGGTTAGAAAATGATTTGCCAGAGACCTTCAGATATTTAGAAGCATATAAGGATAAGTTGCTAGATCGTTCAACATATAAGGCAAGGTTAAACAAATACGCTTTTTATCATATATATAATGTTGGAGAGTACTCTTTTGCACCATATAAGGTCATGTGGGCTGAGCAAAGTGGTACTTTCAAAGCTGCGGTATGTTCATCTAAAGATGTGCCGTTAGTCGGTAGCCGACCCTATGTTCCCGATCATAAAGTTTATTTTGTAGAATGTTACTCAAAAGAAATGGCACATTATATTTGTGGCCTACTTAACTGTGAGCTGGTTAAGAACTATATTGAAAGTCATACAATAAGCATCCAAGTCAGCAATGTTTTTAAACATCTTCGACTGCCAAAATTTGATATGAATTGTTCCGATTCTCTAAGACTCTCATCACTTTCTGAGAGACTACACATATCAACAAAAAATTTAGGCTTTCAGGAGCTTTTGTGTGAAGCAAATCAATTGGCTTTACGCATTATACTTCGCGAAAGAAATGAATAGTCGTGTTTGTACACATATTGTGATTGCTGGATAATAAAAGAGGCTGCATATTCGCAGCCTCTTTTATTTTTTTGTTCCTACGTTATTCATAGGTGCTTTGGTCATTATGAGTGTGGATATTCAGTATCACCCTGCCAATTTAAGCCCTTTTCTCCTCACGAGTGAGACATTCCCCTCAGCGGAAGCGGTTATATGATCGCTCCACCAGCACATGAGCTTTCTGCGTTGCTCAAGATATTCAGCACGATTATAAGCTTTCCGAACTTCATTCTTATCAACATGAGCTAGCGCAGCTTCAATAACGTCAGGATTGAACCCTTGCTCGTTAAGAGTGGTACTTGCTAATGCTCTTAGTCCATGAGAAACCAACTGTCCTTCAAACCCCATCCTTTTCAGCGCCATATTAGCACTCTGACTATTTACATGGCTTTTCGGATCTTTGTTACTTGGGAAGATGAATTCTCTATGACCACTGATTGGCTTCATTATTTCTAAAAGTGCCAAAGTTTGCTCTGTAAGAGGGATTGTGTGGGGACGCTTCATCTTCATTCTTTCTTCAGGAACAACCCACACTTTATTTTGAAAATCTATGTCCTGCCAACGTGCTGTAGCGCTTTCAATCGGTCTTGTCATTGTGTGTAGTTGCCACTCAAGTAAGCAACGAGTAGATAGTGTAATGTTTGCACCAGCTATAGCTTGCATCAACTCTGGTAGTCTTTCTGGTTCGATAGTTACCATATGCTGGCGTTTAGGGGCCGGAAAGAGCTTGGTGATGTCTGCTAGGTAGTTTACTTCTATGTCACCTGATGCTACAGCAAGACGCATAACCTCATTGATTATACGGCATAGTCTTTTAACTGTTTCTAGAGTCCCTTGTGCCTTTACTGGCTCAAGAATACTGAGTACCGTTCTGGGTTTGATGTCTTGGATGGGGACATTCCCAAGTTTAGGTAGGATATGTTTCTCAAGAGCACGATAAGCTTTATCTGCTGTTTCCGGTTTTACGCTTTCTTTCTTGAGTGCTAACCATCTATCAGAAAATTTACCAAAGGTATTTTCAAGCTCAGCTCTTTCTTTTAAGAGCAGTTCATCTTTATGCTGCTTAGGATCGATATTGAGAGCTAAAAGAGTTTTTGCTTCAGAACGTCTTTTCCTTGCCTCGGCAAGAGAGACATCAGGAAAACTGCCAAAGCTTATGTTGTTTCTTTTTTTTGTTATTGGATGAGTGTATTTCAGAATCCATAACTTTGTGCCATTCGTTTTAACACGCAATTGAAGGCCATCACCATCAGAGAGTGTGTATTCTTTGTCGGATTCTTTAGCTTGTTTAACTTGAGTGTTAGTTAAAGGGACCACTCTTTTTGCCATGATGTACCACCAAAATAGTCGATATTTAGCCGTTGGTACATTCGATGGTACATTAAAACGTGGATGTTACAAGATGAGCATAGACAGCTATAGACAAAGATTGCTTGCTAAGTGTTGATTGTATTGGGGTGGATAGACGTTGGTAGACATATGTAGAAGAGAAAGTGGTGGCCCCTCCCAGACTTGAACTGGGGACCAATCGATTATGAGTCGACTGCTCTAACCACTGAGCTAAGGGGCCAAATTAGGTGTGTGATTATAGGGGAAGGAGTTATGAGTGTCTACCCGCAAAATAGGGTAAATACGCTTAGCTTTTATCCACTTAAACTATGAGATACAAAAAAGGTGAGCTTGTGCTCACCTTTTAGATTGGATAGGTTGCGATTACTCGTCTAGGAAGCTGCGCAATGTTTCAGAGCGGCTTGGGTGACGCAGTTTACGCAGTGCTTTCGCTTCAATTTGGCGGATACGCTCACGCGTTACGTCAAACTGCTTACCAACTTCTTCTAGCGTATGGTCTGTATTCATATCAATACCGAAACGCATACGCAGTACTTTCGCTTCACGAGGGGTTAGGCCAGCAAGAACGTCACGAGTCGCTGCTCTTAGGCTGGTGGCCGTAGCAGAATCAAGTGGTAGTTCAAGGGTTGTATCCTCGATAAAGTCACCAAGATGCGAATCTTCGTCGTCACCGATAGGTGTCTCCATCGAGATTGGCTCTTTAGCAATTTTCAGTACTTTACGAATTTTATCTTCTGGCATTTGCATGCGTTCTGCCAATTCTTCTGGCAGAGGCTCGCGGCCCATCTCTTGCAGCATCTGACGTGAGATTCGATTCAGTTTGTTGATCGTTTCGATCATGTGCACTGGAATACGAATAGTACGTGCTTGGTCTGCAATTGAACGTGTGATAGCTTGGCGAATCCACCAAGTGGCGTAAGTTGAGAACTTATAACCACGGCGGTATTCAAACTTATCTACCGCTTTCATCAGGCCGATATTACCTTCTTGGATAAGATCCAAGAACTGCAGGCCACGGTTGGTGTATTTCTTCGCGATAGAAATAACCAGACGCAAGTTTGCTTCAACCATCTCTTTTTTCGCTCGACGAGCTTTCGCTTCACCGATAGACATGCGACGGCTGATGTCTTTAATGTTTTGTACATTCAAAGACGTTTCTTCTTCGATCATTTTCAATTTATGAATTGAACGACGAATGTCTTCTTCTTGCTGTCTGATTTTTTCTGCATAAGGTTTTTCTGAAGCGAGTACTTCATCTAACCATGCATCGCTTGATTCATTGCCAGTGAATAAGGCAATGAATGATTTCTTAGGCATTTTACCGTATTCGACCGCAGCTCTCATGATCAGACGTTCTTGAGTACGAACACGATCCATAGAGGTGCGAAGCTTGTTGACTAGGTAGTCAAATTGCTTTGGCGTGAGTCGGAATTCACGGAAAATATCCAACATCAACTCGGTGGCTTGGGCGGCTTTATTGCTGTCATAGCCATGCTCATTTTTCGCGAGTTGAAGATTTTGATACTTGTTGCGTAGTTCGGTGAATTTTTCTAGCGCAAGCTCAGGGTCGATTCCTGCATCTTCTTCAGAGTCAGTATCTTCGCTGTCGTCATCGTCGTCATCATCGAGGTCGTCTTCATCAGCAAGGTCAGCACTAGCAAGCTCTGAACCGATATGGGTCGCTGTTGGGGCGTTCGTTGCATCTGAGTCAGGATCAACAAAACCTGATATCAGGTCTGTTAAACGAAGTTCTTCAGCAAGAACTTTGTCAAATTGCTCTAAGATGTATGGAATGGTGCCTGGATATTCAGCTACTGCGCGTTGAACTTGGTTAATACCATCTTCAATACGCTTGGCGATATCAATTTCACCTTCGCGAGTCAGCAGTTCTACGGTACCCATTTCGCGCATATACATGCGCACAGGGTCGGTAGTACGACCAATTTCGCTTTCTACACTGGATAATGCAGCGGCTGCAGCTTCGGCAGCATCCTCATCGGTGATTGCGTTGTCATCATTTAGAGCAAGATCATCGGCATCAGGGGCAGTTTCTACCACCTTAATGCCCATGTCATTGATCATCTGAATGATATCTTCTACCTGCTCGGAATCTACGATTTCTGCTGGTAGGTGGTCATTTACTTCGGCGTAGGTCAGATAGCCTTGCTCTTTGCCTTTAATGACAAGTAGTTTTAGCTGTGACTGCGGATTTTGATCCATAGACGGTATCCAACTTCATATCTGGTGAAGGAATTAGTATGCGAAATGCAAACCACATATACTAACAAATTTATTCATTGCTGACTATTTAAACTGGGTTACGCTTTCAAGTCTTTCATTAAGTCTTGAAGCTCCCGTCTCTCTTCGGCTGATAAACCGACGCTTCTTTCTTTTGCCTGCAGGTTTTCAATTTGCTTTTCGATGCATTGAGCCAATATTTTGTCCAATGAATCTAAAAATAGTTCTTCTTGGTTGTCTTCAACAAGTGGAATTTCCCAACTTGCGAGGCGAGACAGAAGGGTCTCGTTTTTATTACCGCGCCAGTGTTCAAGCAATTGGCCTGTAGTAATATTGGGGTACGCTTGACAATTCTCAAGTACCTCAATTAATAAACTTAAACCGGGTATGGGCAAGGATTGAACGCTGGAAATATCAGGCACCATTTCAGCATAGCTTGGATTTTGAATAAGCAAAGCGATCACTTCACGCATCGGTGTGCGTTTGAGCTCTTTGTGTGGCTGTGAGCGGTGTTTGTCTGATTCTGGCAGTGATGGCTTTTTATAAATCCCAGTTTTTTGCCCTAATATTTTGAGCAATTGCGCTTGTAGAGATGTGTCTGGCACTTTATTAATCAGTGGTAGTGCCAGCGCCTCAAGCGCCGCTTTCCCTTCGTTATTACCGACATCAACTTGTGACAGTAGGTTGGTAAATAGGTATTTGGATAAGGGTTCAGCATCTTGCACTAACTGTTCAAAGGCCGCTTTTCCATGGGTTCTGATGTAGCTATCTGGGTCTTCACCGTCAGGTAAAAACAGGAATTTAAGAATATTGCCACTTTTGAGATAACTCAACGCATTTTCCAGTGCACGCCACGCCGCTTCTCGCCCTGCTCGGTCACCATCATAGCAACAGACCACCGTATTGGTTTGGCGAAAAAGCAGTTGCAGGTGATCGCCTGTAGTTGAGGTTCCTAGCGAAGCAACCGAGTAGTCGACCCCATATTGCGCCAGAGCCACCACATCCATATAACCTTCAACCACTAATATTTGCGGGGGTTCACGATAGGCTTGCATGACATCGTATAGGCCATACAGCTCTTTACCTTTATGGAAAATGGGAGTTTCTGGTGAGTTCAGGTATTTTGGCGTTCCATCACCAGTAACGCGTCCACCAAAGCCGATCACTCGTCCGCGGCGGTCGCGAATGGGAAACATAATACGTCCACGAAAACGATCGTAGCGATTGCCTTTGTCATTTTCGATCAACATGCCGCCAGTGACGAGCATCTCTTGGCTTTCTTGTTGTTGGCCGAAGTTTTTGCGCACTAAATCCCATTCGTCAGCAATATAGCCAATACCAAATTTCTGCACGATTTCGCCAGAAAGACCGCGATCTTTCAGATACTCGATGGCATGACGATTACCCGGAACTTTGAGTTGGTTGCGGTAAAACTGCGCAATGCTGCCCATTAAGTCATAAAGGGTGCGTTTTTCTTCACTATTGGCTTTAGGGGCTGATGAGAAATGGCCACTAGAGCGTTGCTCTCGGGGAACTTCTAGCCCCACAAAAGAAGCCAATTCTTCGATGGCCTCTACGAATTCAAGGCGTTCATATTCCATCATGAAGTCGATGGCGTTGCCATGCACGCCACAACCAAAGCAGTGATAGAACTGTTTTTCTTGGCTTACACTAAATGAGGGCGTTTTTTCATTATGGAATGGACAGCAAGCACCGTAGTTCTTACCTTTTTTCTTAAGTTTCACACGTGCGTCTATGATGTCGACAATATCAAGTCGAGCAAGGAGATCATCAATAAAACTGCGAGGGATGTGTCCTGCCATAAAACCTAAAAGAAAAGATTAAAACGAATGATTAGATACAAACAAGCCGTGCGCTCCAGAGGATAGCACGGCTTGATGCAATTTGATGCGGGCATTTAAGCGAGTTTAGTTCGAACTAATCCGCTGACTTTACCCATATCTGCACGCCCTTGAATTTGCGGTTTCAAGACAGCCATCACTTTCCCCATGTCTTGCATGCCAGCAGCAGCGGACTGGGTGATCGCATCATCAATTAATGCGCTCACTTCATCATCGCTCAATGGCTGAGGCATAAATGCCTCAAGGATAGTGATTTCTGCTTGCTCTGCATCTGCGAGATCTTGACGATTGGCAGCTTCATATTGAGCGACAGAGTCGCGACGCTGTTTAACCATTTTTACCATCACAGCAAGAATATCGTCGTCGTTCAGAGTGATCTGCTCGTCGACTTCTCGTTGTTTGATCGCGGATAAGGCTAAACGAATAGTGCCAAGGCGTACTTTATCCTTGGCTTTCATCGCTAATTTTTGCTCTTCTTTGAGGATATCAATTAGAGCCATAACTCTTGTTCCTTAATGGAAAAAGGTTATTAGTACAGGCGAACGCGACGTGCGTTTTCGCGAGCTAGCTTCTTAGCGTGACGCTTTTGAGCTGCTGCTTTAGCGCGTTTGCGAACGGTAGTTGGTTTTTCATAGTGCTCACGACGACGCACTTCAGAAAGGATACCTGCTTTTTCGCAAGAGCGCTTGAAACGACGTAATGCAACATCGAACGGTTCGTTTTCACGTACTTTAACTATTGGCATATGCCTTTCACCTCAGGGGTTATTCGTTAACGCTGATATTTTGAGGCTTAAACCACAAGATTTCTTGTCTGTTTGCTCGGTTATCAGCTTGATCAAAAATGGTGCGGAATTTTAATCCGATCGCAATAGCTTTGTAAAGCACTTTGTCGATTATAGTCTGTACAAAATTTGTTTACGGAGCCAAGGCGGGGTAACATGGCGGCCATTTCCAATTGTTGATGAAAGCGTGCTGAGAAAATTATGCGCATTATTGGTATTGAAACCTCGTGTGACGAGACTGGCATCGCCATTTATGACGAAGAGAAAGGCTTACTTTCTCATCAATTGTACAGCCAAGTAAAACTGCACGCCGATTACGGCGGTGTGGTGCCGGAGCTTGCTTCTAGAGACCATGTTAAAAAGACCATTCCACTGATAAAAGCAGCGATGGCTGAAGCGAATTTGACGCCTGCGGATATTGATGGCGTGGCTTACACCGCAGGTCCTGGTTTAGTGGGTGCGCTGCTTGTTGGCGCGACGATTGGCCGTAGTTTGGCTTATGCGTGGAATGTGCCTGCGGTGCCTGTTCACCATATGGAAGGGCACCTTTTAGCTCCGATGCTTGAAGATAATCCGCCTCCGTTTCCGTTTGTGGCCGTACTGGTTTCCGGTGGTCATTCCATGATGGTAGAGGTGAAAGGGATTGGTGAATATAAGATCCTCGGAGAGTCTATTGATGACGCGGCCGGTGAGGCGTTTGATAAAACCGCGAAGCTGATGGGGCTTGATTATCCTGGGGGGCCATTGTTGGCTCGTTTGGCTGAAAAAGGAACGCCAGGGCGTTTTAAGTTTCCGCGTCCGATGACGGATCGACCAGGGTTAGACATGAGTTTCTCTGGTTTAAAAACATTTACAGCCAATACGATTGCAGCTAATGAGAATGATGATCAGACCCGAGCGGATATTGCGTATGCCTTTCAAGAGGCGGTGTGTGGCACTTTAGTGATTAAGTGCAAACGCGCCCTTGAGCAAACTGGCATGAAACGCATTGTTATTGCCGGTGGCGTGAGTGCCAATAAACAGTTACGCGCAGAGCTTGGCGCACTGGCGAAAAAAATTGGTGGTGAAGTGTATTACCCGCGTACTGAGTTTTGTACCGACAACGGTGCAATGATTGCTTATGCGGGTATGCAGCGTTTAAAAAATGGTGAGACAGTCGATTTAGCGGTGCAGGCAACACCTCGCTGGCCGATTGATCAACTTAAACCCATTATTTAGCGGGTGTCGCAACGGTCTCTTTTTAGAGGCCGTTTTGTTCTTTGGTACTTCCGTTTCTGTGGCGTTCTGTATTGATTTTAATTAGCCATTGCTTACATTCTGCTCTGAGCTGTTATCGCTCATATCAATGCTACAATGCCAACCTACTTTACTAATATTGGATTCACAATGAAGACATTTGTTATTGATGATTGCCAGATGCGTTATTTGGATCAAGGGCAAGGTGAAGTGCTTGTTTTCGGTCACAGTTATCTGTGGGACAGCGCAATGTGGGCACCTCAGGTGGAAGCGTTGAGTCAACACTACCGCTGTATCGTGCCTGATTTATGGGCGCATGGTCAGTCAGATTTCGCACCGTCATCCATGAACACACTGAAAGATTATGCTCAGCATATTTTGGCTTTGATGGACCACTTATCGATTGAGCAGTTTTCTATCATTGGTCTTTCTGTAGGTGGAATGTGGGGGGCTGAGTTAGCCGTTCTTGCGCCTGCGCGCGTGAAATCATTAGTGATGATGGATACCTTTGTTGGTCTAGAGCCTGAAGTCAGCCATGCAAAATATTTTGCCATGCTCGATGCGATTGCGGCGATGCAGCAAGTGCCATCACCGATTGTTGATGCAGTTGTACCGATGTTTTTTGCAAAAGATGGCGAGCAGCAATCTCCGACATTAGTGGCTGGATTCAAGCAACATTTATCGGCGCTTACTGGTCAACAAGCGGTGGAAGTGGCTCGGTTGGGGAAAATGATCTTCGGTCGTCGTGACATGATTGAAGAGGTGGAACAATTGAGGTTGCCAGTGTTGATTGCAGCTGGCGCTGAAGATATGCCTCGTCCGCCTCTTGAGGCTTACTTAATGAATGATGCCATTCACGGCAGTGAGTTAGAGGTTATTGCTAATGCTGGACATATCAGTAACTTAGAGCAACCTGAATACGTTACCGCCATGTTGACCCGTTTCTTGAAAAAAGCGCTTAGCTAGTCTTCCCTTATTAGCGGGTCATGCTTAATCAAAAAAGGCTTCGTAAGAGGCCTTTTACTTATTCGTCATTGACGTTATTTGCAAGCGGGTTTATCCATCATCCAAGCTAGCTCAAGAACCAAGCGTTTTTTTCTCACCCACTTTCGGCTCTGTGCCAGCCAATAACCGTTTAATATTTTGGTGATGGCGAAACACGATAAGGCAGCACAGCATTGCTACCGGTAAGGTATATTGCGGTTTGATCAACCAAGTGTAGAACGGAGCGAGCAGCACGGTAACCAAAGCCGCTAAGGATGAATAGCGAAATAAAAATGCAACGCTGACCCAAGTCAATATGATAAGTGCGGTGAGATCTAAACCGATCGGTGCGATTGCTCCCAGTGCTGTTGCAACACCTTTTCCGCCTTTAAAATGAAAGAAAATAGGATACATATGGCCAAGGCAAGCGGCGATGGCGACTAGGCCCAATAGAATGGGGTCAATCCCCAAATAGTAGCTGCCCCATACTGGAATAGTACCTTTGAGCATGTCACACAGCAGTACCGCGATGGCGGCTTTTTTTCCACCAATGCGTAATACGTTAGTTGCACCGGGGTTATTTGAGCCCATATTGCGAGGATCGGGCAGGCGTAATAAACGGCAGATCAACACCGCACTTGAGATCGAACCCAGTAAATAGGCAGAAATGATCATTATCAGTGCGAGTGGTGTCATAAGTACCTCTGCAGTGGAAATGCCCTAAAGCAAGTTCACAAGCCATTGTTAACCATGATGAAAAGCAAAAAAATGTTTTGGATTTCGCATCTCGACTCAGTTTGGGTATATGATATCGCGATTAGGCAAAATAGTACGATTTTTTACGTAATTAGGGTATCCGACCTCTAGAGGAAGAGACGCAAAAATGGACAAAGTCTTTATTGAACAGCTGACGGTAATTACGACCATTGGCGTGTATGATTGGGAACAAGAGATTAAGCAGAAGTTGGTGCTCGACATCGAAATGGCGCACGACAATCAACCCGCAGGTAAAAGTGATGATGTGAGCGATGCATTAGACTACGCACAAGTGAGTCAAGCGGTGATCGCACATATTGAAAATGGTCGCTTTTTATTGGTAGAGCGTGTTGCAGAAGAAGTAGCAGAGCTTCTGATGCAGCGTTTTTCCGTTCCTTGGGTTAAAATTCGCTTAGCAAAGCCCGGCGCGGTAGCACAGGCATCCAGTGTTGGCGTTATTATTGAGCGAGGCGATGCATGACTACGGTCTATGTTGGCGTCGGTTCTAATATTGAAAGACGCAAACATATCGAAGTGGCCATCGAGGAATTGTCGACCATCGGAAATCATCTACAGATCTCGACCATTTACGAATGTGCATCGGTTGGGTTCAATAGTGCGGCCTTTTATAATTTAGTCGTTGCGCTGGAAACAAGGCTTTCGTTGAGTGATTTCGTGGCGCAACTTCGAGCGATTGAATCTCGATGGGGGCGCGACCCGCAGGCGAAAAAATTTCAAGATCGCACCTTAGATCTCGATATCATCTTGTTTGGTGAAGACATTTCAGCGCAAGATCCTGAACTGCCACGCAGTGATATCTTTAAATATCCATTTGTCATACAACCACTTTACGATTTGTCACCGGAACGGATCGTTCCCAATGATGGTCGTAGTGTGCGTCAAATATGGCAACAGGCGATCAACTTAGAATCGCTCACCCCTGTCAAACTTTGGTTCGACATTAATTAATAAGAGTCAGTAATGAGTTATTTAGAAGCGTTTTTTTTGGCTTTGATTCAAGGCTTAACCGAATTTTTACCTATCTCCAGCTCCGCCCATTTAATTTTGCCTTCAGCCATTTTAGGCTGGGAAGATCAAGGTCTTGCCTTTGATGTGGCGGTGCATGTCGGCACATTAGCTGCCGTGGTTATCTATTTTAGGAAAGAAGTCGTGACTTTACTGCGCGCTTTTTTTGCCTCGATTTTTAAAGGCGAGCGCAGTAAAGAATCGAAACTGGCATGGATGATCGTACTAGCAACCATTCCTGCCTGTATTTTCGGCTTTTTTATGAAAGATATTGTTGAACTCTACCTACGCAGTGCTTGGGTGATAGCAACCACCACTATTATTTTTGGTCTATTACTGTGGTATGTCGATAAAAACGCTCCATTAGCGGATGATGAATACCAAGCCGATTGGAAAAAATCGCTGATGATTGGTTTGGCACAAGCAGTTGCGGTGATCCCCGGTACCTCTCGCTCAGGAGCGACCATCACTGCGGCGTTGTATCTTGGTTTTACTCGTGAAGCGGCCGCGCGTTTTTCTTTCTTGATGTCGATTCCTATCATTGTTTTGGCGGGTGGCTATTTAGGGTTAAAGCTGGTGACCAGTGGCGAACCTGTGCATTTTGGTTTCTTAACAACGGGTATCCTGACCTCCTTTATCAGTGCTTATATTTGTATCCATTTCTTCTTAAAACTGATTTCTAAAATGGGTATGACTCCGTTTGTCATTTACCGTTTAATTCTCGGTGGCGGCTTATTTGCGTTCCTAATGATGAGTTAAATAAAGGCTTGTGGTATAAATAGCCATCATTTTCGTGCTGTGTTAGAGCGTCACTTTTTTTAAACAGCACGCTTTGTTTATCGTTTACGTTCTCTTTCATAGTGAACGTTTTGAATGGTTATAGATGTGATGCGACTTTTTGCGGTGACATTGGCGTTATTATTCGGTTTATTACAGTACGATTTGTGGCTCGGTAAAAATGGCATTGCTGATTATCGAACCATTGTCGATGAAATTGACGTGCAGCAACAAGTAAACGAAAACCTAACGCTACGAAATTCGGAAATGTTCGTCGAAATTGATGATTTACGACAAGGATTGGACGCGATTGAAGAGCGAGCGCGTCATGAATTAGGAATGATAAAAGCAGGTGAAACTTTCTATCGATTGGTCGGTGAGGATAGTCAATAAATGCCGCACAGTACGCTTTCTCTTACCGCGATTGTACCGGCTGCTGGTGTTGGCAGCCGAATGCAAGCAGATCGTCCGAAACAGTATTTAACCATACACAACAAAACCGTTCTCGAACACACAATAGCGACGCTGCTCGCGCACCCTAATATTGATCGCGTTGTTGTCGCCGTCAGTGACGATGATCCTTACTATTTTGCTCTGCCATTAGCCACTAACCCCAATGTTATTCGTGTCAGCGGTGGTCAAGAGCGAGCCGACTCAGTGCTCTCGGCGCTGCAATATGTTTTAGCTAATTCCCTAGGTGAATGGGTTCTCGTGCATGATGCAGCGCGGCCTTGTCTTACTTTTGCAGATATTGACCGATTGATTACGACGGCTAAAGAGCATCCTGTAGGTGCGATTTTAGCTGCACCCGTTCGAGACACAATGAAGCGTGCTGATGGCGAAAACAACATTGATCATACCGTTGATCGCGTCGCATTATGGCATGCACTCACCCCACAGATGTTTAGAGCCAAGCCGCTTTTTGAGGCTTTATCGGATGCGTTAGATCAGCAAGTCATCATCACCGATGAAGCATCCGCAATGGAGTGGCAAGGGTTACATCCAGCGTTGGTCGCTGGGCGGGCGGATAATCTAAAAATTACGCAACCCGAAGATCTCGCTTTAGCTGAGTTTTACTTAGGTCGTACTTCCTCACTAGCCGCAATAGGAAATAACCATGATTAGAATTGGCCACGGTTTTGATGTTCATAAGTTTGGCGGTGAAGGCCCAGTCATCATTGGGGGAATTGCCGTTCCTTATGAGCAAGGCTTAATTGCTCATTCCGATGGTGATGTCGCCTTGCATGCTTTAAGTGATGCGCTGCTTGGCGCGATTGCCGCAGGTGATATTGGCCGCCATTTCCCCGATACCGATGATAAATGGAAAGGGGCAGATAGCCGTGAATTATTGAAAGATGTCTATCGCCGTGTGAAAGCGCAAGGCTACCGTTTAGGAAATGCCGACGTCACCATTATCGCGCAAGCGCCGAAGATGGCGCCGTATATTGAAGCGATGTGCGCTGCCATTGCGCAAGATCTTGAAACGACGCTAGATAATATTAACGTCAAAGCAACCACAACCGAGCGCCTTGGTTTCACTGGGCGCAAAGAAGGTATTGCTTGCGAAGCGGTTGTCTTATTGATCAAATGTACTACAGATTAAATGCACGGTTGATCAAAGCATAATATTGCCTTAATAAAACGACCCAGCAAATTGAAGAGGTAATGGCAATTCACTTGCCTCTCCTTCTATGTAAAAACACGTTATTGATGGACTTCCGCCAACGAATGGCACGCTCAGTAACGCGCAATAGCGGCTCATGCGTCGCTGTTTTTATTATTACCGCCAACTCGCGTCAGCGACGGATGAAAACATGTCAGATATATTATCTTCATTGGCTTACCTTTGTGGTAAACCAGCCGCTAAAGCCAAAATAAAAGCCAAGCCAGAGCACTTTAAAGTGATTGAAGACTTAGGATTCGAACTGGCAGGAAGTGGTGAACACTTAATGGTTCATATTCGTAAAACTGGTGAAAATACCAGTTTTGTGGTCAATGAATTGGCTAAAGCATGTGGTGTGAAATCAAAAGATGTGAGTTGGGCTGGTCTGAAAGATCGTCATGCGGTTACGCAGCAGTGGCTCAGTGTACATTTACCAAAAGGTGAGACGCCAGATTTCACCGAGTTTTTGGCTCAATATCCGAGCATCGAAATTCTGGAAACTACGCGTCACAATAAAAAGTTGCGCCCCGGAGATTTAGTCGGCAATCATTTTGAAATCACGCTTTCTGAAGTCACCGACACCGCCGAAGTAGTGACGCGATTAGAGCACATCGCCACGCACGGTGTGCCTAATTATTTTGGTAGCCAACGTTTTGGCAATCACGGCAATAACCTCAGTGAAGCGCGTCGCTGGGGAAAAGAGAACGTGCGTTCACGTAACCAAAATCAGCGCAGTTTGTATCTCTCGGCGGCCCGTTCGTGGATTTTCAACCAAATTGTCTCTGCCCGTATCGAGCAAGATAAGTTACACCAATTTATCGAAGGAGATATCGCACTTGAGGGAGAGAAAACGACCTTAGTTACCTTGGCGAATCTTACCGATCTCAATAACAAACTGGCATTGAATGAAGTGCAAATAAGTGCTGCTTTGGCGGGCGATAACGCACTACCGACGCAAGGTGAGGCTTTAGATTTAGAACAAGTTCACCTTGATGCTGAACCTGACTTGATGGCACTGATTCGCAGCAATCGTATGCGTCATGAGCGCCGGGCGCTGATGCTTAAGCCTCAGAATATTTCTTGGACAGTTGAACAAGACAATGTGACGTTACGTTTTGATTTAGATGCAGGAAGTTTTGCTACCTCAGTCATTCGCGAATTGGTTGAAGAGATAGCGGTTGAACGCGAGTTCTAAGGATAAAACTCGATGAAGATTTTATTAAGCAATGATGATGGTGTATACGCGCAAGGTTTAAATACCCTAGCACGCGCGCTGGCGGATCTCGCCGAGATCGTGATTGTCGCGCCGGATCGTAATCGGTCAGGAGCCTCCAATTCGCTGACATTAGAGCAGCCGCTTCGTGTGGATCTCATTGCATCCAATACCTATTCAGTGCAAGGCACACCAACCGATTGTGTGCATTTTGCACTCAATGAACTGCTCAAAGATGATCTGCCTGATTTGGTGCTGACAGGCATCAATCATGGTGCGAATTTGGGCGATGACGTGCTCTATTCGGGCACGGTTGCGGCGGCGATGGAAGGGCATTTTCTTGGGGTGCAAGCGATCGCATTTTCATTGGTCGGGACGGCTAATTTTACTACGGCAGCGCAGATAGCGCGCCAGTTGGTCGAACAGCATCTCAATGCCCCGATCCCAACCAATCGATTATTGAATGTGAACGTACCAGATCGTCCATTTGAGGAGTTAGCGGGTATTCAAGTGACGCGTTTAGGTGCTCGCCATCACGCAGAAAGTATGATTAAGCAGAAAGATCCTCGTGGGCATGATATTTATTGGTTAGGTCCTCCGGGTAAAGAGCAAGATGCAGGGCAAGGGACTGATTTCTATGCGATTGAGCATGGCTATGTCTCCTTGACGCCGTTGCAGGTTGATCTCACGGCTCATGAGTCACTGCCAAGTATGGATAACTGGTTGAAGGAAAAAGGGTAATGGCCAATCCACATGCCGACAGATTAATTGAATTTCTGATCGCGAATGGTATCCAAGATCAAACCGTTTTGGATGCCATTCATTGTTTGCCAAGAGAAAGCTTTGTTTCTCAGGCGATGATGCATCAAGCCTATGACAACAATGCCTTGCCGATAGGCCAAGGACAAACGATTTCACAACCTTACATTGTGGCAAAAATGACGCAGCTTTTAGAACTTGAGCCGCAGAGTAAGGTCTTAGAAATTGGCACAGGATCGGGTTATCAAACCGCTGTGCTTGCCCAGTTGGTTGAGCACGTGTATTCGATTGAACGGATCAAGTCATTACAGTGGGACGCGAAGCGTCGTTTAAAGCAACTTGATATTTATAACGTCTCCACTAAGCATGGTGATGGCTGGTTGGGCTGGGATGCTAAAGCTCCTTTTGATGCGATCATTGTTACGGCGGCAGCCGAATTTGTCCCAAATGCGCTGCTTGATCAGCTTACGGAAGGTGGCCGTTTAGTGATTCCTGTCGGCAGTAGTGAGCAACAGTTATTGAAAATAGTTCGCCAAGGCGATGATTTTATTTCTAACACCATTGAGATGGTGCGTTTTGTTCCTTTAGTTGCCGGTGATTTAGCTTAGTGATGATGAGTAACCTAAGAAACAGAGTAATAATGGTGCTAATGAGTAGCGTCCTTATCGGATGTGCTGCTCATACTCCTGCACCCGTTTCTGGGCTCAATAAAGACTATAATGCCATTCCTCGTGGTAGTTATCGCGGCAGTTTTTACGAAGTGCAAAAAGGCGATACGCTCTATTTTATATCTTATGTCACAGATAAAAATGTAAACGACTTGATCCGTTTCAATAATTTAAAAAAACCTTACACCATTCATCCCGGTCAAAAACTCAAATTATGGATCCCCAATTACACGCCTCCTGCTTACGGTGGTAATGGTGTAACAGAAGTCATTGTGGCTGCAACCCCTTCGAGCACAATGGCTGGCTTAGTTTCCCCTCCAATGGTTGTAGACGGAGTGAGTAAAAACTCTAATCAAAATAGTGGATCTAATGCCGCAAGTTCTTCGACCAAAGTCGCAAAAAAAGATCCTCCTAAGGTAGTTGAACAATCGAAATCAAAAGAGTATGTTGATTCAAAAGGTAAGCAAAATGTTAATGCTAATGTAACCTTTGCTAAACCAAAAGATGATAAAGTTTCAAAATGGTTATGGCCGACACAAGGGAGAATAATTAAAAACTTTTCAGCAGGCGATCAAGGAAATAAAGGGATCGATATCGCAGGACAGCGTGGTCAATCCATTTTATCAACTGCTGCAGGAACCGTTGTCTATTCGGGAAATGCATTAAGAGGTTACGGCAATCTTGTGATTGTTAAACATAACGATAACTACCTCAGTGCTTATGCTCATAACGATCGGTTACTGGTAAAAGAAGGACAAAGTGTTAAAGCTGGCCAAAAAATAGCAACCATGGGCAGCTCAGGAACCAGCAGTGTTCGTTTACACTTTGAAATTCGTTATCAAGGTAAGTCGGTGAATCCAAAACGCTACTTACCGTAAACATACTTGAAAGAGTCATGTAGCGACATTAGAAAGTAGTAATGTCTTGCTAGCTCGCCAGGGGGAGGCGCTATGAGTATCAGCAATGCAGTAACGAAAGTCGAAGAGTTTGAAGACCAAGAGATCATGGATTCGATTGAGGTTGATGAAGAACTCACCACCACTAAAAGCCAAAGCGATGACGATGTTCAAATCGAAGATGCCAAAGAAGGATTTGATGCGTCAACAAAAAGCTTAGATGCAACACAGATGTATCTTAGCGAGATTGGTTTTTCTCCATTATTAACAGCTCAAGAAGAAGTACTTTATGCTCGTCGTTCACTGAGAGGCGATGAAGCTGCTCGTAAACGCATGATCGAAAGTAACTTACGTTTGGTCGTTAAAATTTCTCGCCGTTATGGTAATCGTGGCTTAGCTTTACTCGATCTAATTGAAGAGGGTAATTTAGGCTTGATTCGTGCGGTAGAAAAATTTGATCCAGAACGTGGCTTTAGATTCTCAACCTATGCTACTTGGTGGATCCGTCAAACCATTGAACGTGCATTAATGAACCAAACGCGCACTATCCGTTTGCCAATTCACGTCGTTAAAGAGTTGAATATCTACCTTCGCACGGCTCGCGAGCTATCGCAGAAGTTAGATCATGAACCTACCGCAGAAGAAATTGCGTTCCAACTGGATAAGCCAGTAGAAGATGTCAGTAAAATGCTGCGTCTTAACGAGCGTATCAGTTCTGTTGATACACCGATTGGCGGCGATGGTGACAAAGCACTACTCGATATCATCCCAGATGCGAACAACTCTGATCCTGAAATTTCTACGCAAGATGATGATATCCGTGAATCACTACTGAATTGGTTAGATGAACTAAACCCAAAACAAAAAGAGGTACTTGCACGCCGTTTTGGACTATTAGGTTATGAACCGTCCACCTTAGAAGAAGTAGGGCGCGAAATTAACTTAACTCGTGAACGAGTTCGTCAAATTCAAGTGGAAGGTCTACGTCGTTTGAGAGAGATCTTGGTTAAACAAGGCTTGAACATGGAAGCGCTGTTTAATGTTGAATACGACTAAAGGTTGGTTCAACAAGACCTTGATTCATAAAACCATTGATTTATAAAACTATTGCATAAAAGCACAAAAGGCACCGACTTAAAATCGATGCCTTTTTTATTTTTAATATCAGATTGTTACATTAGCTTCTTCAAGCGATAAAGTGCTTCTAACGCTTGGCGAGGCGTTAGATCGTCAGGATCAATAGCTGCTAATGCCTGTTCGACTTCGCTTGGGTCTGGGATCAAACTGAGTTGATTAGCAATATCTACGGTTGAGCTTTTGCTGCCATTGGGCTGCTGTTGGCTCAATAACTCGAGCTGCGACAATTTAGCGCGCGCGTTTTTGATCACTGTTTTAGGCACGCCAGCAAGACCTGCCACTGCTAGGCCGTAAGATTTACTTGCCGCCCCTTCTTGAACCGCATGCATAAAGGCAATGCTATCGCCATGTTCCACGGCATCTAAATGCACGTTGGCTAAGTGAGGTAGCTGGTTTGGCAGCTCGGTCAGTTCAAAATAATGAGTGGCAAATAGCGTTAGCGCGCCAATTTGGCTTGCGAGCCATTGTGCACTTGCCCAAGCCAGTGATAACCCATCATAGGTACTGGTGCCGCGGCCAATTTCATCCATCAATACCAAGCTATTTTGTGTCGCATTATGCAAAATGTTGGCAGTTTCGGTCATTTCAACCATGAAAGTAGAGCGACCAGAGGCGAGATCGTCCGATGCACCAATGCGGGTGAAGATGCGGTCAATCGAACCGATGTGTGCTGCTTCTGCTGGCACATAGCAACCGATATGCGCTAATAAAGTAATTAATGCAGTTTGGCGCATGTAGGTCGATTTACCGCCCATGTTAGGCCCGGTAATGATCAACATTTTTCGTTGCGGATTGAGCTCAATTGGGTTGGCAATGAAGGGTTCATTCATCACTTGCTCGACGACAGGGTGACGGCCAGCTTGGATATGGATCGCTGGCTCTTTACTCAAGGTCGGGCGACAGTAATCTAAGCTTTCAGCGCGCTCGGCAAGGTTTTGCAACACATCGAGCTGCGATAGCGAAGATGCAAGGTTTTGCATCTGCTCTAAATGAGGCAACAATAAGTCAAATAACTCTTCCCAAAGCTGCTTTTCCACTGCCAGTGCTTTTGATTTCGAGTTGAGCACTTTATCTTCATGCGCTTTTAGCTCGGCAATAATATAACGCTCGGCATTTTTCAGCGTTTGGCGGCGCACATAGTGGGGAGGAACAAGGTGACTCTGGCCACGGCTGACTTGAATGTAGAAACCGTGAATCGCGTTGTAGCCGACTTTTAGCGTATCAATGCCGTGACGTTCGCGCTCTTCAGCTTCTAATTTATTCAAGTATTCGGTTGCGCCGTTGGCTAAATCACGCCATTCATCCAGTTCGGCGCTGTAGCCATCGGCAATCACGCCACCATCACGAATCACAACTGGTGGGTTGTCTTTGATTGCTCGCTCAAGCAGTGTGCACAGCTCATCCAATGGCTGTACATGATGAGTTAACTGAACTAAGTGGGGTTGTGATAAGGGTTGCAGTATTTCACTGAGCTGCGGCAATTGCTGCATCGCATGTCGCAGGCGTGCTAAGTCTCTTGGGCGAGCGGAACGCAATGCCAAACGAGCAAGAATACGTTCAATATCGCCAATCTGTTTCAGCACAGGTTGTAATTCACTAAACAGAGCAAGCTGTTTCAACTCGCCGATCGCATCAAGGCGTTGATTCAGCGTATCAATACAGCGCATAGGTTGGTGTAACCAGCGTTTGAGCATGCGGCTGCCCATTGGGGTGGCGCAGTGATCGAGCACTTCCGCTAAGGTGTTATCAAAGCCACCGGACAAGTTCTGCGTGATCTCTAAATTACGGCGCGTGGCGGCATCTAAGATCACCGAGTGATCTTGGCGATCAAACGTCAGTGAACGAATATGAGGCAGTGCAGTGCGCTGCGTATCTTTCACGTATTGAATCAAGCAGCCAGCGGCGCATAAGCCCAGTTTAGCCTGTTCTACGCCAAAACCGACCAAATCACGCGTACCAAATTGTTGGTTCAACTGCTGTTTTGCTGTCTCTAACTCAAATTCCCAAATAGGGCGGCGACGGTTTCCTTTGCGATTGCCCATTAAAGTGACTGGCGTGAAATCTTCAGGGAAGAGCAGTTCGCGCGGTGCGGTGCGTTGCAGTTCGGCGGCCATCGCCTCTTCGGTTTCTGGCTCACTCAGTTGGAAGCGCCCTGAAGTGATGTCTAAGGTTGCGTAGCCAAAGCGACCATCGTGGTGGTAGATGGCAGCAATTAAGTTATCGACTCGCTCAGAGAGCAAGGCTTCATCCGTGACCGTACCGGGCGTGACAATCCGTACCACTTTACGCTCAACGGGGCCTTTGCTGGTGGCAGGATCGCCAATTTGTTCACAAATCGCGACGGATTCGCCCTGTTGTACCAATTTCGCTAAGTAACCTTCCACGGCGTGATAGGGAACGCCCGCCATTGGAATAGGCTCACCCGCAGAAGCACCGCGTTTGGTGAGTGATATTTCCAGCAATTGCGATGCGCGTTTAGCGTCATCGTAAAACAGCTCGTAGAAATCGCCCATCCGATAAAAGAGCAGAATATCGGGGTTTTCGGCTTTCAATTGCAGATATTGCCGCATCATCGGGGTGTGCTGTGGTGAAGACTCGGCGGAAGATGCGCTGGATTTGCTCATGTTATTCGTCACTCGATTATCAATGGCTGACTGTGAAAATGACCACTGTACAGGAATGGCAGCGGCCTTAGCTCTGACATGAGTTAGAAAGAATCGTCAGAACATGCATTTAAATAGTCGGAGAGGATAACAAACTTCGCTATTGCTGAGCAATCAAGGGATGCTGATGTGGAAGCAAAGCCAAGGGCTAAAGAGTGATGAGCGCGTTCAGCACTGATTAGCCCGTTGGGTTGGAGATTTGATCTAAGAAAAAAGACCGGATGAGAGATAACGATCGCCTCGATCGCAAATGATGGCGACAACCACCGCTCCGGGATTTTGTTGCGCGATTTGTAACGCAGCGAAAACGGCGCCTCCGGAGCTGACGCCAGCGCAAATGCCTTCTTGAGTTGCCAAAGCACGAGCCGTATTGATGGCATCTTGCTCTTCGATATCGAGTACCACATCAACACGTGATGATTCAAAAATGCCGGGTAAATAAGCTTGAGGCCAGCGGCGAATGCCCGGAATTGCACTGCCTTCTGCTGGTTGTAAACCGACAATGCTTATCTCTGGATTTTGCGTTTTTAGATAGCGAGAAGTGCCCATGATGGTGCCCGTTGTGCCCATACTTGAGACAAAGTGGGTGATTTCCCCGTGGCTTTGTTGCCAAATTTCTGGGCCAGTTGAATCAAAATGAGCTTGCGGGTTGTCGGGGTTATTGAATTGATCGAGTACTTTTCCTTTGCCTTCACTTTGCATTTTTAATGCTAAATCGCGCGCTCCTTCCATGCCTTGTTCTTTGCTGACTAAAATGAGCTCACAACCATACGCTTTCATCGCGTCTTTACGCTCTTGGGTGGCATTATCTGGCATGATTAAAATCATTTTGTAGCCTTTGATGGCGGCCGCCATTGCCAGCGCAATACCCGTGTTGCCGCTGGTCGCTTCAATGATGGTATCGCCCGGTTGGAGCTCTTGGCGACGCTCTGCTTGCACTATCATATTGAGTGCTGGGCGATCTTTGACTGAACCTGCTGGGTTATTGCCTTCTAGCTTGACCAATACGGTGCTTGAGGTGTGAGCCGCCAGTCGCTGCAAGCGAACTAAAGGCGTTTGCCCGACATATGCTTCAATCGTTGGAAAGTCCGCCATCATGTTGTCCTTAATTTTTTTAGTCGGAAGAGTAAGATGACGTATCCACCTTACCGAACACTACTATAAAGTCGTGCTGGTAATTGGCATACAATTTATTGCTAGAGTTTATTCCAAAAAGTTCTAGTTATCCTCTTTGTTATAATTCATTTTCCTCATACTCTAATTGCCAAGGACGCCATTTTGGCCGTAGTGATTAGGGAGTAGCAATATATGAAGTTCATCAAGTCAGCCTTAGCCAGCTTATTAGCCGTAGGATCGTTGAATGTTTCGGCCGCGGATCAAACCATTCTCAACTCATCGTACGACATCGCTCGCGAGCTGTTTGCTTCTTATAACCCAGTGTTTGAAAAACACTGGCAACAAAAGACAGGCCAAACAGTGGAGATCAAACAGTCGCACGGTGGGTCATCTGCGCAAGCTCGCTCAATTTTGCAGGGGTTAGCCGCCGATGTAGTGACATTCAATCAGGTAACGGATGTTCAGGTGCTGCACGATCGTGGCAAGCTTATCGATGCTAATTGGCAAGAAAAATTGCCCAATGCAAGCTCACCTTACTACTCCACGACCGCATTTTTAGTGCGCAAGGGAAATCCAAAAAATATTCAAGATTGGGGCGATCTCGCTAAAGCTGATGTGGCTTCTGTATTCCCCAATCCTAAAACCTCAGGTAATGCACGTTATACCTATTTGGCCGCGGTCGGTTATGCACAAAAGACTTTTGGCAAAGAAAACCAAGCCGAGCAGGATCAATTCCTCAAACAATTTTTATCTAATGTAGCGGTATTTGATACTGGCGGCCGTGGTGCGACTACTTCGTTTGTTGAACGTGGCATTGGCGATGTGCTGATTACGTTTGAATCTGAAGTGAACAATATTCGTCAGCAGTATGGCGTGGATGAATATCAAGTAGTGGTGCCTAAGACCTCTATCTTGGCCGAGTTTCCCGTGGCCGTGGTGGAAAAAAATGCCAAGCGTAAAGGCACGCTTGAGGTAGCCAACGAATATCTCGCTTATCTGTACAGTGAAGAAGCGCAACGTTTGCTGGCTGGGTTTAATTACCGCGTTCATGATGAAAAAGTGAACGCAGAATTTGCTGATCGCTTCCCTGAAGTTGAATTGCTAACAGTTGAGAGCATTGCTGGCGGGTGGGAAAATGCCATGAAACTTCATTTTGCCAATGGCGCGAAGCTTGACCAACTTCAACGTCGTTAATTCGTCATCGCCACCTGCGCTGAGTGTGGGTGGTTTTCTTACGCATCCGTTTTGTTTCGAGGGTTTATGAGCCATTCCTTCACCGCTTCTTTATCTCGCCCACGCCATAAAAGGGTGCTACCCGGATTTGGTATTAGCCTCGGTACTTCGCTGTTTTTTGTCAGCTTAGTGCTGCTATTGCCCGCCAGTGGTTTGATTATGCAGACGAGCCAAATGTCGCTCACCGAGTATTGGCAGGTGGTGGCGGACCCTCGTGTACTGGCCAGTTACAAAGTAACGGTGGGCGCGGCACTCATCGCCTCATTGTTTAATGGCTTGCTAGGATTATTGCTCGCTTGGGTGCTGGTTCGTTATGATTTTTATGGCAAACGTATTCTTGATGCTTTAGTCGATTTACCGTTTGCTTTGCCTACCGCCGTTGCAGGCATCACGTTGGCGACGCTTTACTCATCCAATGGCTGGGTGGGCAGCGTACTTGGCGAGCTTGGAATTAAAGTGGCTTATACCCCCTTGGGGATTGTTGTCGCGATGGCGTTTACCAGTATTCCGTTTGTGGTGCGCACGGTACAACCCGTCTTGGAGGAGATCTCCAAAGAAGAGGAAGAAGCGGGAATGACGTTAGGCGCATCAGACAGCGCCGTATTTTGGAAAGTGATCATGCCTTCGATTCGTCCAGCACTATTGGTTGGTATTGCACTCTCATTTACGCGTAGCTTGGGCGAGTTTGGTGCAGTGATTTTCATTGCGGGCAATATGCCTTACGTCAGTGAAATTACCTCATTAATGATTTTTGTACGCTTACAAGAATTTGATTTTCCGGCGGCGAGTGCCATTGCCTCGGTAGTATTGATGGCATCGTTATCGCTGCTACTACTGATTAATCTATGGCAGGGCGCATACCTGCGTCGAATTCATGGACGTTAAGGAACCGATGATGAAAGCACATCAACCGTTACGAGTCGGTGAAGCACTTTGGGTGAAGTGGAGTTTGATTGGCTTTGCGCTGTTTTGGGTTGCATTGTTGCTGATTATCCCGCTAGTGAGCATTTTCAAACAAGCCTTTGCCAGTGGTTTATCGACTTATATTAGTCATTTAATTGAACCCGATACGCGTCATGCCATTGGTTTAACACTGCTAGTTGCGCTACTCACGGTGCCAATTAACTTAGTGTTCGGCGTGTTATTAGCTTGGGCAGTGACTCGTTTTGAATTTCCGGGTAGAAAAATATTAACCACTTTAATTGATATTCCGTTTGCCGTATCACCGGTTGTTGCAGGCCTTCTGTATTTACTGCTTTACGGCAGCAGTGGTTGGTTGGGCGAGTGGTTGTTTGAGCGCGATCTGCAAGTGATGTTTGCTTGGCCGGGAATTTTATTGGTCACGGTTTTTGTGACTTGCCCGTTTGTTGCGCGTGAGCTGATCCCGCTGATGCAGCAGCAAGGCCGATCAGATGAAGAAGCGGCGGTTATTTTGGGTGCATCTTGGTGGCAACTGTTTCGTCGCGTCACCTTACCGAATATTAAATGGGCACTGATTTACGGTGTCATCCTAACCAATGCACGTGCCATTGGTGAATTTGGCGCAGTAGCGGTTGTGTCGGGCAATATTCGTGGTGAAACCAATACCTTACCGCTACATGTGCAGCTACTGTATGAAGATTATCAATCGGAAGCGGCGTTTGCTAGCGCCTCGCTATTGGCTTTCATTGCATTATTAACCTTAGTTTTTAAAGCTTATGTTGAATGGCGTCAACACAACAATCAGACAAAAACGAACAGAGAGCAAGAGACGGTATGAGTATACGTTTAGACAACATTTCCAAACAATTTGGTCAATTTCAAGCGCTCTCTCCGCTCTCGTTACAGATTGATGATGGCGAGATGATTGGCTTACTTGGTCCTTCCGGCTCAGGCAAAACCACTTTGTTGCGCATTATTGCCGGCCTTGAAGGTGCTGATAGCGGAACCATTCATTTTAGAGATCGCGATGTGACTCATGTCCACGTCCGCGAGCGCCGAGTTGGCTTTGTGTTCCAAAACTACGCACTTTTTCGTCATATGACGGTGGCCGACAATGTCGCGTTTGGTTTGCAAGTGATGGATCGCCGTCATAGACCAGCGGCGGCGGAGATCACCAAAAGAGTCAAACAGCTATTGGATATTGTACAACTTGGCCATTTAGCTGAGCGCTATCCTGAACAACTGTCCGGCGGGCAAAAGCAGCGCATCGCCTTGGCTCGCGCTCTTGCAACAAAGCCGGAAGTGCTACTGCTGGATGAGCCTTTTGGCGCACTGGATGCCAAAGTGCGTAAAGAATTGCGCCGCTGGTTGCGCAGCTTGCACGAAGAGCTCGGTTTTACGAGCGTATTTGTCACCCACGATCAAGATGAAGCACTTGAACTCTCTGATCGCGTGGTCGTGATGAGCAATGGCCGCATCGAACAGATCGACTCGCCAGTGCAGCTTTATGCTCAACCGAACAGTCGCTTCGTCTTTGACTTTTTTGGCAATGTGAATGTATTCCAAGCCAACTGGAATAACGAGCAGTGGGTCAATGGCCAATCGTTTATCTTACCGCCGAAAGATCACGCGATTAATCAATCAGGAAAGTTGTATGTGCGCAGTCATGAGTTGAGCCTATCGAACAAACAAAATAGCCAAGCTTCATTGCCTTTTGAAGTGGTCTCTGTCAATCCTGTTGGCGCGGAAGTGCGAGTGGAACTCGCGCCAGTCGGCTGGGAGAGTGAGCAATTATGGGAAGCAAAATTAACCCATAGAGCATTGAGTGAACAACCACTCACACGAGGCGACAAAACCTTTGCTACACCACAAGTGGGCTACTTTTTTGGTGGGGAGAGCAGCACTCCGCACACCATTCGTTGGCCATTCTTAGACGCAGATAGTTTAATGTTTGAGATCTAAATACAACGGACGAACGATTCAGAATGGGCACGCTTGCGTGCCCATTCTGTTTTCTGATGATTCAATCTGCTATAAAGGTTCAAGCGAAAATAACGTGGCTTTGGAGAGGGCGTAATGAAAGCGATTTTTGCATTAAGTGAACAATTAGGTCAGCAATTGTTAGCACAAAAAGAGATCCTCACCAGTGCTGAATCATGCACTGGCGGTGGTGTGGCATTTGCACTTACCGAGGTTGCAGGAAGTTCGGCTTGGTTTGAACGATCGTTTGTGACCTACAGTAATCTTGCTAAACAAGAGATGCTCGGTGTCAAAGCACAGACACTGGTGGATTTTGGCGCGGTTTCAGAACCCGTTGTGCGCGAAATGGTACAAGGAGCACTTTTGCATTCCCAAGCCACGATTGGTGTAGCGATCAGTGGTATTGCTGGTCCTGACGGCGGTAGCGCAGAAAAACCAGTGGGAACCGTATGCTTTGCATGGGCTTCTAAGCAGGGCTGGGAACGTGCTGAGACGCTTTGTTTTAAAGGCGATCGCGCACAGGTGCGCAAGCAGGCGATTACTCATGCATTACAAGTGGTGAGTCACTTTTTATCGCAGCCAAATTGAACCTAGTCGAAATTTTTTCGACACAGCTATAGACACTGTATGAATCAACAGTATAATTAACCCCAATTGGCGACTAAAGAGTCGATAAAAAATTTAACGAGCCGCTACCCACAGCGACAGTTTGGAGAAAGTAATGGACGAAAATAAGCAGAAGGCGCTAGCCGCAGCACTGGGTCAAATTGAAAAGCAATTTGGTAAAGGTTCGATCATGCGCCTTGGTGACAACCGTACAATGGATGTTGAAACCATTTCTACCGGTTCACTTTCTTTGGATATTGCATTGGGTGCTGGCGGTTTACCAATGGGACGTATCGTTGAAGTTTACGGCCCTGAATCATCAGGAAAAACAACCTTAACGCTGGAATTGATCGCAGCAGCACAACGAGTGGGTAAAACCTGTGCTTTTATCGATGCAGAACATGCCCTTGACCCAATTTATGCTAAAAAACTGGGTGTCAACATTGATGAGCTGTTGGTTTCACAACCTGATACGGGTGAACAAGCGCTTGAAATTTGTGATGCCTTGGCTCGTTCTGGTGCCATTGATGTTATCGTGATTGACTCCGTGGCTGCACTGACACCAAAAGCTGAAATTGAAGGTGAAATGGGCGATAGCCACATGGGCCTCCAAGCACGTATGCTTTCTCAAGCGATGCGTAAGTTAACGGGTAACTTAAAACAGTCCAACTGCATGTGCATCTTCATTAACCAGATCCGTATGAAAATTGGTGTGATGTTTGGTAACCCTGAAACCACAACAGGTGGTAATGCCCTTAAATTCTACGCTTCAGTTCGTTTAGATATTCGTCGTACAGGCTCTATCAAAGAGGGTGACGAAGTCGTGGGTAACGAAACGCGTATTAAAGTGGTGAAGAACAAAATCGCGGCTCCCTTTAAACAAGCGGATACTCAAATTCTTTACGGACAAGGGTTTAACCGTGAAGGTGAATTGGTTGATCTTGGCGTGAAACATAAATTGGTTGAGAAAGCGGGCGCTTGGTATAGCTATAACGGTGATAAAATTGGTCAAGGTAAAGCAAACGCCTGTAAATTCTTGAGAGAGAATCCAGCTGCAGCTATGGCTCTTGATACTAAGTTACGTGAAATGCTGCTCAATCCAGCCGAGTTAATTGTTGAAGAACCTATTTTGAGCGAAATGCCTCAAGAAGAAGAGTTGTAATCTTCTCCACGTTTATATTTCAACAAAGCCCTGCAATGCAGGGCTTTGTTTTATCCATGACCAATAGGGACAGTATGTATTCCTCTAAATTCAAATCGACGTTATCGTGCAAAGAGTGCGCATTGCAATTACTGAGCCGACGAGATCATAGCGAGCATGAGCTACAGCAAAAGCTCATTAGTAAAGGGTATGATACGGAAATTATCGTTCAAACAATGAGTTACTGCCTTGAGAACCATTATTTGGATGAACTGCGCTATGCCGCAAGTCAAATAAGACAACATGTCACTAAAGGTCATGGTGAGCGGCGCATTCGACAAGAGCTGAGCCAAAAAAGAGTCAGTAGCGATGATATTGAAACCGCTTTATATCAAGAGCCTCAAGATTGGTTTGAATTGGCAAAAGCGGTGGCTGAAAAAAAATTCAGAGAACCTGCGGAAAAAGGTTCAAAAGAACATGCCAAACAAGTGCGTTTTTTGCAGTATCGAGGTTTTAGCTTCGAGCAAATTAGCTACGCTTTATCATCATCGGAAGCTTAACTCTTCGTCTGATCCGCAATTTATTTCCTGCCATGCCTTTTCTATAAGAAAACTAGTCGAACTCTTGTCCATGCTTTACAATAACGCAAAATTCTAACTTGAGTATTTCAGGAAGAGCTGCATGTTTATGAGCACTGATGAGGTTCGCCGCGCGTTCCTCTCGTTCTTTGAAAGTAAAGGACACCAAATTGTTGATAGTTCATCATTAGTCCCCGCTAATGACCCAACCCTGTTGTTCACAAATGCAGGAATGAACCAATTTAAAGATTGTTTTCTTGGTTTAGAAAAGCGTGCTTATACACGTGCAACAACGGCGCAACGTTGTGTGCGAGCTGGTGGTAAGCATAACGATCTGGAAAACGTTGGTTTTACCGCTCGTCACCATACCTTTTTTGAAATGTTGGGTAACTTCAGCTTTGGTGATTATTTCAAAGAAGACGCTATTGCATACGCGTGGGAGTTTCTTACTGTAACACTCAAGTTGCCCGCTGATCGTCTACTGGTTACCGTGTATGAAACTGATGATGAAGCATTTGATATCTGGAATAAAAAAGTAGGCATTCCGGCTGAGCGCATTATTCGCATTGGCGATAAACCGGGTGGTAAAGCTTATGAGTCAGACAACTTCTGGCAAATGGGTGATACGGGTCCGTGTGGTCCTTGTACTGAAATTTTCTATGATCATGGCGATCATATCTGGGGTGGTCCTCCAGGTTCGGCAGAGGAAGATGGCGATCGTTTCATTGAAATTTGGAACAACGTCTTCATGCAGTTTAACCGTCATGCCGATGGCACGATGGAGCCACTTCCAAAGCCTTCCGTTGATACTGGTATGGGTATTGAACGTATTTCTGCGATCATGCAGGGTGTTCACTCAAACTATGAAATTGATGTGTTTCAAGCCTTGATTAAAGCCGCCGCTGATGTAACGGGTTATGACGATCTTTCCAATCAATCGCTACGCGTTGTTGCTGATCACATCCGTTCTTGTGCTTTCTTGATTGTGGATGGTGTGATGCCATCGAATGAAGGCCGTGGCTATGTACTGCGTCGGATTATTCGTCGAGCGGTGCGTCATGGTAATAAATTGGGCGCACAAGGTGCCTTTTTCCACAAATTGGTTGGCCCATTAGCACAAGTGATGGGAACGGCTGGTGAAGAACTGAAAAAGCAGCAAGCGCTTGTAGAAAAAGTGCTGCGCATTGAAGAAGAGAACTTCGGTCGCACTCTTGAACGCGGTATGGCGATCCTCAATGATGCACTCGATAATTTAGAGGGTAGCGTACTGGATGGTGAAACTGTCTTTAAACTTTACGATACCTACGGTTTTCCGGCTGATTTAACTAATGATGTTGCACGTGAACGTGAGCTGACCATTGACGAACAAGGTTTCGAAAAAGCGATGGAAGAGCAGCGTCAACGAGCGCGTGAAGCGGGCCAATTTGGCACTGACTACAATGCAATCATTAAAGTTGATACCAATACCGCTTTCTGTGGCTACAGCGCGACACAAGGCGAGAGCCTCATTGCCGCTATGTTTGTTGACGGCAATGAAGTTGACACTCTATCTGCGGGTGATAAAGCGATTTTGATCTTGGGTGAAACACCTTTCTACGCTGAATCCGGTGGTCAATGTGGTGATGCGGGTGTTATTCAAACGGCCACGGGCTTGTTTAAAGTTGAAGATACACAAAAACTCGGCAACGCCATTGCTCATCACGGTGAACTCATCGAGGGAGTACTCGCCAAAGGCGATGAAGCGAAAGCCATTGTTGATGCTAAGCGCCGCGCTGCAATTTCACTGAACCACTCTGCCACACATTTGTTGCATGCTGCACTTCGCCAAGTATTAGGTTCGCACGTGGCGCAAAAAGGCTCATTGGTAAAAGCGGAAAGCTTGCGTTTTGACTTCTCTCATTTAGAAGCAATGACGCCCGTAGAGCTAAAAGAAGTGGAACGCCTAGTGAACGCGCAAATTCGCCGTAACCACACGATTGAAACCAATATCATGGACATCGAATCGGCAAAAGCCAAAGGTGCTATGGCACTGTTTGGTGAAAAATACGACGATGAAGTTCGTGTATTGTCGATGGGGGATTTCTCAACCGAACTGTGTGGTGGTATTCACGCAAGTAACACCGGTGACATCGGCCTATTCAAAATAGTTTCTGAAGGCGGTATTGCCGCTGGCATTCGTCGTATTGAAGCGGTGACGGGTGAAGGCGCGCTGGATCTATTGGATCAACAGCAGGCTCAATATGAAGTCAAAGTGGCTGAAATGGCGGCTAAAGCGAAATCTTTGGAAAAAGAGTTGCAGCAGTTAAAAGATAAACTTGCAGCGAAAGAAAGTGCCAATCTGATCAGCAATGTAAAAGAAATTGCGGGTGTGAAAGTGCTAGTTGCTCAACTTAATGGCGCTGATAACAAAGCGCTGCGTGGTATGGTTGATGAGCTAAAAAATCAGTTAGGCAGTGGCATTATCATGCTGGGTAATGTGGCTGATGATAAAGTGGGTTTGATTGCGGGTGTGACCAAAGATCTTACCGCCAAAGTTAAAGCAGGGGAGCTGGTCAATATGGTTGCCTTGCAAGTGGGTGGCAAAGGTGGCGGCCGTCCGGATATGGCTCAAGCGGGAGGTACGGATGTTAATGCCTTGCCTAGCGCTTTAGCTTCCGTAGATGCTTGGATTGCTGAGCATCTATAAACCGTTGTAATAAGTCACGCTCAATCACTGTTTTTTGATTGGGCGTAATTTTATTTACCAAACCAAGTGGTCTAATTGGCGCAATAGGATACGAGCCAGTTATCTGCTTGGTTTTGTTTTTGTAACTACTGAATCGATACTCAACATAGTGCTCTGCTTTCGATTTGGTCCTAATGAGACTTTGGTCTTGGGAAGGTGAAGATAGGTGAAAAAGCCCCTTATCGTGCAAAAGTTTGGCGGAACCTCGGTGGGTTCAATAGAACGAATCCATACCGTCGCTGAACACATCATTAAGGCGAAGAATGATGGTAATCAAGTGGTTGTAGTTGTTTCTGCAATGTCAGGAGAAACCAATCGACTGTTGGGCTTAGCACAACAAATCGATAGTGTACCAACTGCAAGGGAACTTGATGTTTTGCTCTCTGCTGGTGAGCAAGTGTCTATGGCGCTATTAGCGATGACACTCAATAAATTAGGCTATTCAGCTCGCTCACTAACCGGAGCTCAAGCGAACATTGTGACCGATAATCAACACAATGACGCGACGATTAAAATGATTGATACTCGAACGATTACCGAGTTGCTGGCACAAGATCATATTGTGGTGGTAGCGGGTTTTCAGGGTGTGAATGAGAATGGGGATATCACCACTTTAGGACGTGGAGGTTCTGACACTAGTGCTGTGACGCTAGCGGGAGCTCTTAAAGCCGATGAGTGTCAAATATTCACTGATGTGGATGGCGTTTACACATGTGATCCACGTGTGGTTGCAACGGCTCAAAAATTAGAGATCGTTGATTTCCCGTCAATGGAAGAAATGGCCCGTAAAGGCGCTAAAGTTCTGCATTTACCTTGTGTGCAATATGCGTGGGAAAATGAAGTTCCTTTACGCGTATTGTCTACTTTTGATGTAAACGCAGGCAGTCTAATCAAAGGTGAGCAGTGTCATAAAGCAGTATGTGGCATTGCGATTCAACGCGACATGGCGCTTATTACTGTGCAACATGATCATTTCCCGAGTTTAGCCAAGCAGTGCCAAATGCTCGGTGTGGAAGTGTGGAGTGTGATCGAAGAGGCAGAATGGACAGGTGTCATTATAAAACGAGACGCTTGTGCTAAATTAGCTCTGGTTTTCAATGACAAAATCCGTAATAGTGAACCCGTTAGTTTATTGACCACGGTAGGTTTACTAGCTCAGGAATTAGTTGAACGCTCATGTGAATTACTTGCAGAACAAGGGATCGAAGTGAGTTCCCTTTCGGTTGATAAACAATCGTTAATGCTAGTTATGCAGCCACAACATGTTGATAAGGCAGCCAATATTTTACATGAGGCCTATATAACGTCAGATGAGCTATTAGCTTTTCACCTAAAACATGTCTCTTTAGGGTGAGAGCGCACTAATAGATAGTTTACGAAAATATAACTTTTAGTGGATAATAGCGCAGTTGCAATATAATACAGAGATTACTCAAGGAGCAAAGAATGCTAATTTTGACTCGCCGTGTTGGCGAAACACTAATGATCGGTGATGAAGTGACAGTAACAGTTCTTGGTGTAAAAGGTAACCAAGTGCGTATCGGTGTGAATGCACCGAAAGAGGTTTCTGTCCACCGTGAAGAAATCTACATGCGCATTCAAGCTGAAAAAGGTAATGGTAGTGTTGCACCTAGCAACTACTAATTATCACAAGGAAGGCTAGCGAATTTTGCTGGCCTTTTTTATGCTTTGAAGTCACTGATATGACAGAAAAGTTTAATTTCACAGCGCTTTGATTAAATAGCCAACGGTTGATTTGATTTTTGTCGCTTTTACCAAGAAAGTGTTTGACATATTTTTGGTAAAAAGTAATATGTGCCTCCGCAAGACGGTGAGGTGGCCGAGAGGCCGAAGGCGCTCCCCTGCTAAGGGAGTATACGGTTTATAGCCGTATCGAGGGTTCGAATCCCTCCCTCACCGCCATTCTTGCTTATTTGGTTTAGCATCCAAATAAAGAACAATGTGCGTCCTTAGCTCAGCTGGATAGAGTACCTGGCTACGAACCAGGCGGTCGGAGGTTCGAATCCTCCAGGACGCGCCATATTCTTTCGTAAGATTGAATGTGAAAATGCGGTGAGGTGGCCGAGAGGCCGAAGGCGCTCCCCTGCTAAGGGAGTATACGGTTTATAGCCGTATCGAGGGTTCGAATCCCTCCCTCACCGCCATTTATTGACCATGAGTCAATTTTTTTGTTCAGAAATAAAATTTTTGTGATGTAATTCACATCTTGCGCGCTCATAGCTCAGCTGGATAGAGTACCTGGCTACGAACCAGGCGGTCGGAGGTTCGAATCCTCCTGAGCGCGCCACTTATTTAAAGTTAGTGATACTGTCATTAACTCTGCGCGTCCTTAGCTCAGCTGGATAGAGTACCTGGCTACGAACCAGGCGGTCGGAGGTTCGAATCCTCCAGGACGCGCCACTTATTCAAAGGGTCATTGACCCTGATATT
>NZ_CAWNMR010000018.1:0-47311 GCF_963875615.1 Vibrio sp. V09_P4A23P171 | reverse complement strand
CCATCCGGGTGACAAAGACTATTTTGATGGTATTGAATTACAAGAAGATGCGTTTGAAACAATTAACGCGAACGTGATCAATATGCTGCAAAAATCGATGAACGCTTTTCACGATCTCAATGCACACGATGCGCTAGAAGCAGCAATGTTAGATAAACAAATCGACAACAGCTACGGCGATATTTTGCGTCAAAATGATAAAGATATGCTGGTGCAAGGCACTCACTATCAAACCATTTTGGAGATCACGTGGATAGGTCGCGCGGTCGAACGGATTGGCGATCACGCGCGCAACGTTTGTGAGTACACGATTTATTTTGTGACTGGCTTGGATGTTCGTCACCAAAACGATCAAGCGATTGCGGAGCTTTTGGCAAGCCCCAAAAACCAGTCGTCATGATATGACGGGTAGTAAAAAAGGCTGCTCTCCATCGCAGCCTTTTTGTTTTTGGAGCACTGTCGAATGTTACTTACTCATCAACCAAGCCTCCCTACTGGATTGCAGTGGTGTTAGTTACCTAGGTTAATTCTAATTACATTGTTGCATTCTTATCGGGATGAACTCATTGACTGCTTAATGGCAAGATCATGACGTTTGTGAATTGGTTATTGATTGTGCGCTTTAATACCATGATGGGGAGGATAGTACTTCTTCTTCATTCGTAATGCGACGTTGACCAAAGCAATTAAAACGGGCACTTCAACCAAAGGTCCAATAACGCCTGCAAATGCTTGATCAGAGTTTAATCCAAATACAGCGATTGATACGGCGATAGCCAGTTCGAAGTTATTGCCCGTTGAAGTAAAGGCGATAGAAGCATTTTGGTCGTAAGGGATCCCCATACGTTTCCCGATGTAGAAGCTCACAAAAACATCACCATAAAATAGATGATCAGTGGCACTGCAGTACGGAACACATCCATCGGTAACTCGATGATCATTTCACCTTTCAGACTAAACATCAAAACGATGGTTGCCAAAAGCGCAATCAGGGTGATTGGCGAAATACGCGGGATGAAGACTTCGTTGTACCACTGTTCACCTTTTGCTGAAACTAATAGTTTACGGCTTAAGAAACCCGCTAAGAAAGGGATGCCTAAATAAATTAAGACGCTTTGTGCAATATCCCAGATAGTGATGTCAACAACGAAACTTTCAAGGCCAAAGTAAGGGGGTAAAACAGTAATAAACAGCCACGCCATAAAACTATACGTGACAATTTGAAACGCGCTATTTAATGCAACCAAAGTTGCACCGTACTCTTTGTTTCCGCCGCTGATATCATTCCAAACCAACACCATAGCGATGCATCGAGCAAGGCCGATCAGAATGAGTCCTACCATATAACTAGGTTGATCGCGTAAGAAAATGATGGCTAATGTGAACATCAAAATCGGTCCCACGAGCCAGTTCATCACTAAAGAAAGCATTATCGCGCGTTTGTCACGAGTTACTTCGCCTAGAAGGCTATAATTTACTTTCGCTAATGGAGGGTACATCATTAGGATTAGGCCAATAGCAAGCGGGATATTGGTTGAACTACAGATAGGCTTTCGTTCCACTGAGCCGACAGAGGGAAGCACACTCCAATCCCGACACCAACGGCCATTGCAAGAAAAATCCATACGGTTAGATATCGATCTAGGAAACTCATTTTTTCAGATGCGCTGGTTTCGCCACAGCTTGAGATATTACTCATACAGACCTCTTTAATATGAAATTGATAAACCAACTGAATAGAGCATTATTCACTTATACCATTCGAGAATGTTTTGCCTTTGATGAACTGCAACTCTGGCTCGATAAGTGCCAAATTATGCTTGAGGGTTATCTCCAGCACTTGCTTAACCCAAGGAGCTAACCTGGGATTGATTCGGTAGTAAACCCACTTACCACGTCGCTCATCCATAACAAGCTCGTGCTTTCGCAGTTCGGCAAGATGCCGAGAGACTTTGGGTTGACTGAGATTAAGCGCCTCCATGAGATCACACACACAATTCTTCTTGTTTCTGCATTAACAGCAGAGACTTAAGCCGAGTTTCTTCAGCAAATGCTTTGTAAAGAAGGATTGGATCAAACATAGGAACTATTCAACGCAATAAAACATATGAAATATCATATGTTTTATCTTCCGTATGTATCAATTTTTCAATTAAACATGTTCTTCTGAGAGATAAGTTAGTTTGGGAAAAGTAAGTCGATGTCAAATGGCTGTCTTAATGTTGAGACCAAAATAGGGACAGACCTAAGGTGGAGCTTGCTCATACCCCTCAATTTGAAATGTTTCAATAGTTCATTATTAGGTGTACCTTGGCGCGAACATGATGATAGCCATGCCGATCAGCGCTACCGTCACACCGACTATGTCCCATAAAGTTGGTCGAATACCATCAACTATCCACAGCCATAGTATTGCTACGAAAATGTAAACCCCACCGTAGGCAGCATAAACCCTACCAGCCGCTGTTGGGTGAAGAGAAAGCAACCAAGCAAATAGTGCTAGGGATAGAGCTGCTGGTAGTAAAAGCCAGACAGATTTCCCGTCTTTCAACCAGAGATAAGGTAGATAACACCCCAATATCTCTGCTACTGCTGTAATAAAGAACAACCCGATAGTTTTTGCTTCTACCAACTCAATTTCCTCATATTATTTATAACCGATTTAGCACTGAATATCACAATTGTAACGTTCAGCTCTCAATGATGCAGTCTTTTGGCTATTGCTTCAATTTATGAACCCAGACACAACAAAGAACAACTGATAAATTTCTTAAAAGCAACATTTCGCCCTGACACGGTTCCACCGTTCATCAGAGATAAGTTTTATTAGGGCTACGCATAGTACAGTTGACAATAGTGCTCTTTGCCGTAAAGAAGGAATGGGGCAAAAACTTGCTAAGAGAGCGGTTGGTCTAATGCCCGCTCTCGCTTCCTCATCGTATCCACCTTCAGATATATGTTATCTAGAAAAACGCAAATAACAGGCAATAGCGGCTTGTTAGATTGAGCCTACAAACCGCATTATTACATCAATCGATATCACTTCTAGCGGCATCAACGGCTAGTGAGTCCGCTATCTCATTCCCTCTGACACCAAAATGCGCTCTAACCTTTTTGACTTCGACGTACCTTTCAGAGAGAAGAGCATCGACTGTCTACCACAAGCGGCTATTTAAAATCGTGCTTTAATCCGCTCTACGCCAGTTTTTCTTCTTCCAGCTATCACAATGTCTGAAGGCAGTGAAGCCAGCAAAGAAAAGTAACTTCACCAGCAGCGGTAAAAATAACAATGGGGAGCGTGATGCTCCCCATTCTTTTTTGCTTCTATACACCAGTTTGAAGGTATATGTTATCGATAAAAAACACTCTTGACCTTGGTAGAACCAACTTCATATAAGACTTGAATAGTATGACCATTCACAGACTTGTACTTGTCCCAAGCTCCGACAACACCAAGTACTGGTACTTTTTTCTCTAACATCGATTCAACAGGCTTCCCCATCATCTGATGAACTAGTTCCTTGGATGAGATATTCTTTAAGTCATCCATAAAGAAGTTAGGATTCGTGGCAACAATCAATTTTAGAACGCTGCTGTTTGCGTCAAATTGAAACTCCAGCCCATTATCAAAAGTTCGAATGTAAAATTCTTCAGTGTAGCCATCCATCGTCGATGGCACATTACCTGTTATTAACGCTGCAAACTTAGGGTTTTTCACAAGGTCTTGATAAGTGCAGCCAATAAAATCTAAATAGTTCATCTAATACCATCCGTTTGCTTTATTTAAGCGGTGGAGCTCTTCTCTAGCGTCCTCAAGTTGCTCATCAGTGTAGCCATTTTCTTTTAAACATGTCTTAATCGCATCAAAATTCGAATTTACTGCCGCATCTAGATCACCTGAATCAACTTGCTGCTTTTCAAGTTTATTTCTTCCACCATATGTTTCACTACACTTTTGATGAATCTCTCTCGGGATCGCTACTCCAGCACCTGAGTTAATAATTTCTTTCTTTTCATCAGCAGTTAAAGGACGTCCAAGCATTTCTTCCGCAGCTCTTAACAATGCCGCCTGAGATGGAATATGATCTATATCCATTCCATCCTTTTTGCTTCTTGGCGCTAAGTCGCCATAAGTGCCTACTTCCAGTGGTTTTACCTTAGTAATTCCAGCACTACGCTTATTAAATACTAAGTACAAGGAGGACACGCCAGAATCCGCAGGGAAAGTCACAATATACTCAGCAAGCTCTTCCTCGGGATAGAGCGCTGTACCTATCTCTTGTTCATGCTCTTCAATCGGGCGCACCCAAATGTTGTGTACATCGAGCTGATCATTTTCGGGCAATACAGTATCAGGTGTTAGTACATCCGTTGAGCCATCCGGTGTCCATGTAATGGTAATCCCATTCTCTAGTTCAGCAACAAAGTGCTGTCCTTTCTGTACCGCCTCACGCTTCGCAACTCGCTCACCATAGGCGCTACCGTCTCCCGTTTTGATGCCGACCACTTGCTGTTTACCATTCTCGTCTGTGTACATATTGAAACGCACACGCATCGTCGTAGTGTCACCAGTCACAAAATCTGGATTTCCGTCTAAGGTGCCATCACCAAGCTGAGACGGCCATAAGGCGGCCACTAGAAAGCCCCCCATTCGCGCAAAGCCTGCTAACGCTTCTCCTGAAATCGACCATGTGCCTATCGTATTGGTCGTATTGCTACTGAGAATGCCAAGGTTCGTTGCTGCACCATTTGCGGGGATCGCAAGGAGTGCCGTTTTACCATAATCGGTTGCTTTAGAAGCCGTGGTGATGGTGGTTAAGTTCGTGACGGGCAATTCTTTCTCAAACAGACTATCGCTGTTTATCGCCTTAAACTGAGTTCCTGAGATAAGCGAGTCAGAGTGATCATAATGCGTGTTCGCCAAGCAGCTATAGGTGCAAGGGGAAAGCGGAGGTAAATCGGTCGCTTTTTCTGGAGTGCTCTGGTTTTGTTCGACGGCCTTAACGGTCAGCGTATCCCCGACTTTCAATGACATCGGATCGGCATTGTACTGCGGATTCAAATCCAGTAATTGTTTCGCCGACAAACCATATTGCTCTGCAATGGCTCCCCATGATCCTCGTTGGTTGGTCTTAGAGTCCGTTCCAACAGTATGCGTTTCTGGTTTACTCTCTGCTTTCTCTGTGTCCGAGGGTTGAATGGTTTGTCTTTCTGCGACAGGTTGCTTGGGCGCAGCAAGCAATTCGTTGATATCAAGTTTAATACCATGTTGAGCCAACCAGTCATCATCGAGGTTGTCTAGCTCTTCTCGGGTAATTGGCTGTTCAAGATAAATCAGATGTTGGTTTTCAACGTCTTTACCTTCGAGCTTCCAGTAAACCAGAATGGCACTTTGATAGATGTTGTAGCCTTGCTCATCATTAAGCTGCTCGTGAGTGGAGCGTGTCGCGTAGAAGGCCCACTTGCCATTTCCTAGCAGCTTGTATTCTTGAACTAAACGGCCATTGTAGAAATGGTAGTAGTAGCCTTCTGTTGGTAGCCCCAAACGCTCACCAAGCTGCACTGAGGGGACAACTGGGATAAAGGCTTCTCGCACTACACCAGAGCCTATAGGCTTCACCTGCACATTGTCGGGAACGCTAATACCCAGAGCATTGGACGCTACTTTAGCGACTAATTTTTTCGGTTCATCAAAGGCGGTATGAGCCGTATATTTTGTACCGTGCTCGGTTGCCTCCGTCTGCCAACGGCCAATCAGGGATTCTTGTTTGGTTTTCGCCAGTTCAAACGCATACCCCACGCTTTTTCTAAACGTCTCATCCGAGCAAGCCACTTCAAAGCAATATTCGTATTGCAGTTTTGGTGGTGCATCTGAGGTATCAGGTTTTACGGGCTCAGGAACGTAGGTCTCTTCAATGTTAGGCGCATAACCAGCGGCGCTTTGAGTGGGCGCAGCACTGCCAGCCGCACCGCCAGACATTTTTGTTCTGGACAGGTAGGCACTTTTCGCTTCTGGCGATAACGCCTCTTGCCCTTCCGCCGACAAGCTCCATGATTTGCTCATGCCATCTCGGAGCATCACAGGCTTTGAAGGGGAATCGGTCAACAAGGCTAACTCACCACTTTTCAGCTTGTCCATAAAACTGGAATAGCTCATCCCCTGAGGGAGTGCTGAGCCTAACGCTCTTTCGTCCAGCCGACCAATGTCACCTTCAACCTGACCGAACTCATATGCCATCAGTTCGGTTAACCGTACCACTCGATAACCCACAGTTAAATCCATCTGCTACTTTCAATAGGCGTATTCTACCTAAACAGTCGTAATTGCAGGATTTATAACCATAAGTTCGGTCTACCAATTGCAGACATTGTGATTTTCACCCACTACATCCAAACCTATTGATAATGACTTCATCATTAACCAACTTAGCCCAAACAAAAAATAGGGCATAGCTTGAGAGGTGTTACCCTCCCAAACTATGAATTCTTGTATTAGTCAGCTTCCGCAGCTTCAACCGCCAACAGGTCAGCTCTTTCATTCCCTTCAATGCCCGAATGTGCTTTGACCTTAAATACCTCGACATACTTCCTAGAACTCAACTCGTCCACTTGTTGCCAAAGCTGGCGGTTTTTAACCGGTTTCTTATCCGCTCGACGCCAACCTCGGTCTTTCCAATCGTCCATCCAGATGTTGAAACCTTTCACACAGTAATCACTGTCCGAATAGATAACATCTCCATCTTCTGCGTATTCCAATGCTTCAATTAAGGCCAGTAGTTCCAGCTCAGCATTGTCGGTTTTTCGATTGATGGTGATGCTCTCTTCATGAACAATCTCGTTGTCTTCATCCATGACCACCAGCCCGATACCACCTCGTGTACATCCGTGTTGGTTGTTTGGTGCAGCGCCGTCTACGTAAATTGAATAACTCATTTTTATCTCTCTCTAATTGCAAAAAGGGCGCATGACTTTGCTTAGCCAGCGCCCCGTTGATGATGTGATTTGCTGTTTGTGTTACTGAAAGGATTCTGCGTTGTCTCTCATGCTCAGACGCGATTCCATCCATTCCTCTATTTCACTTTCGACCCAAGCTACCGCTCGTCCACCGAGTGGCACACTCTTCGGAAAATCGGTTTCATCAGCCATGAACTTATAGATAGTGGAGCGGCCTAGCCCTGTAATCGCCATCACGTCTTTAAGTCGTAGAAATCTCATGGGAATTGTCTCCTCTTGTATATACCCATGGATAAGTCGCCACGGTAAAAAAGTGCAGTCGGCCTAATCTAATCTAGGCTAGAGCCAAAGCAGTAACGCTCTTCTTTCCACGCTTCAGCAAGGCTGCTCATGCGGAGGAAGACACAACGCTTTATATTGGTATCTTTGCTCTTACAGCGTGTTCCTAGTCCATAGTTCCCTCGGTCGTTAAACAAAATGATTGATCGCTCTTTGCCTTTGTAGTGCTTTTCTATCGCTTCCTTCCAAGCTGTTTTTAGATGATCCACAAGCTGATTACCTTTATCCCAACAAATGGCAGGGCCGAAGTACTGACTATCATCAAGAAACAGCATTACTCGGTAGTTATGTGAAGGGGTTTTATCAGCTCGCTTACGCCATACATAAGGCAACAAATCGGCATCGATTTTCTCTTTCAGAATGTCAAAGTAATCATTGAGGATGCTGAGATCGGTGTCTTGATGATCTTTAGGCAGGTATAAATCCAAACGCATCGCAAGAGTACGTTGATACTGAGTCAGAGCCTGATCAAAGACCTTATCCATCGTGGTAAGCGCTGATTCATAAAGTCCCTTATTGCTGTAAAACAATGGATAATCTTTAAATGTTCTAGCACGAGTAATGGTTGGAAGGTGGGTTGTGTTCGACATGAGTAATACCTCTCAGTGTGTGAATGACATAGGCATTACTCGCTCTGTATTTTTTAAGGTGAGTCGTGACTACAACCAAAGCTCTTGTTGCGTTGATCGTTCTGGTTGGCAATGGGTTTCGCGAGACGACTGATTCGATAAAAGAACTCGTTTAACTGTAACGGGAACACTTCAGCGTCAGACAACAGCTCAAAACCTTCATTCGTAGGAGAGTAGGCTAATCCAGAGCATGGTTGGCTGTAATAATCTTCAACCACCCTATCCCATGTCTTCCTCACTTTTTTGTAGAGAAAACGTCCCCAACCCTCTCGTCCAGTGCCGAAGTTTTGAAAGAGATCCCTATCAAAGAGCAAGATAAGATGATGATGCTGGCTGGTGGATTCACTGGCCTTCGCCCAGATATAGCGAATGACCGTTTGCTGGTATTGATAAGTTCTGTCGGTGTATTTGTCTCTACAGAGCTCATTAGTCTCCGATTCTAAAATACGAAAGAAATGGGCAAACACCGCTAGGTAATCTTCCCCGAAGTCACTCGGTAGGTTTAGGTTGATGTGAACAGCAAAGATTCTTGGGTATTGGTTTAGTGCTTCAGTCAGCACTCGGTCTATCTCCTCTAGGTATTCGAGAACGAGACCATCCTTGTGGTAGTAGAGTGGCTTTCCATTAAAGGTTCGGTCATGAGTGATGGTGTGGACTCTTTGATGAGCTACGTTGATTTGATGAATCATGATTGGTTCCTGTGGTTTGTTGTGATTCCCACAGGAACTGTTTCCAACGTAATTTTTAAGGGGATTAAGAACTAGTAGCGAAGTTTCTCATGTCCCCTCCGTATACCTTTGAGTTAGGTTTCGCGAAATAGCACACCCTTTTGAATAGCTCATTCTTCGATTGTTCAATATCCGATGCATTCAGGTTTAAGCGATACACACCATTCTTGCAGAAATGAACTAGTGCTGGTTTCTCCTGTTTGATAGCACTGCACCATGCTTGTTTAATCAAGTCGGCTAGAGAGCCATCTGACGCCCCAACATCCCCGAGTTGATAATAGATATCTTTATTCAAGAAAATAGCCACATGGTAGTGGCACTGCTCAGAGGTATTCTTCTCTTTTGCCCAGATGTAACTGGTCTTGTTCTTTAACCCCCTTCCCCAGCTTTTCTCTTTACGTTTTATATCTACGTCCAATTTGGCATTTAGGGATTTGAAGAATCGAGTGATGACTTTCGAATCCGAATCATCGAAATCTTCGGGTAAGTGTAGGTCTATCCGAAAGACGGATAGCCTAGTATGATACTTCAATGCTTTCTCTATCAATTGAGAAATCTTGTAGAGGTAAAACTTGCGATAGAAGAATCGTTGCTTTCGTTTCGTTGGTTGAGGTAGGTCGTAGTTGTTGAACTTGTCTTCAGATGTGTACTGATGATTCATGATGTTGTTATCCCTATTCGTGTGTCTCTCATACACACAGGGAATAACGTAAATTTTAGTAGTTGGCAGTTATGTATATTACCTATACCAACATATCCTCATGACATCGAAACGACCTTGCAACAAAAACTAATCCCCTTTTTATAAAAACAGTAATCCTTTTACGCAAAAATCAGACAAAACAGACTTAAGGATACAAATAATCATGTTTCCTTTCACTCGAAACTTATCACCTTGGATTTTCAATTCATTAAAAAACACACACTACAACCAAAGAATGACATCCCATTCAGTTTATATCAAATCGTTAATTTGATTATTTACCAGAGATGCTTTATATTAAATCCACTCAAAGTGAAAAATAACTTATGTCATATATCAGATATGGATGACCAGTCCACTTTTTGAACACTGCTAAATGACATTCGAAATCATCGTTCCTGAGTTTAATCTGAAACCTTATAGAGAAACCAGCAAAAAACCCACCACCAACCAACATAAAACCCACGATTTATAGTTGTAAAACTATCAATTCTCCTACATTTCTCCTACACTAGACCGACAAAAATCTTGCACAAACGAATGACCATGAGTACTAGAAGATATTTAGAACTGATTAAAAACTCATCAGAAGAAGACCTGAAACTTTATATTTATATAATTAAATGGGAATTAGAAAGTAAAAAAGATGAGGTAATTGATTTAAGTAATAGAAATAAATCAAGCCTACAATTAATATTAAAAGAATTAATTAGAGACAAGCTCGATATTGAATCTAAATACTTAGAAGAAGATGATTTAACTGAATATGAAAGTGAAGATTTGGATGATTTCATTAGCTCTTTATTTTCACGCGCTCAGCAAATAAGAGGAGATATTAGTAAACAGATAGAATGGTTATCTGAACCAAGGCCACTATATTTTTTCTCAGTATTGATGCGCGCTGTTTTCAATAACGATATTACTGACTTGTCTTACCCTGTAAAATCGGTTGACTTTAAAACAACAGAAATTAACTTTAAAACAGCAAAGTCATTAAAAATAGATACCGATACTAGTAAAGTTACACTGGGCAAATTCGCTCAAATGGCCCTAGACTCTGCCAAAAAGACACATTTCCTCGTACCTCTAAAAAGCATCTGTCCAAACAAAACATCATCAGCTCAGGATAGTATCGCCAGAACACTTGAGTATATTGCTGTTTCTTGTCATGTAGACGACCAAAGAGTAATGCTAGAAATAATTAATGATATAGAAAGTCTCTACCAATTGAGTTGTCGTTACGTAAACACAGAGTGGAACGTGTTTAACTCAAACGATGAAAAATTGAACGCTTGGTATTACCATTACTTGATGAAAAAGTATCCAGGAACCGGCTTAAACACAACTAATGATTCCATTAAACAAAAACATACCATTATGTGTATTTTTGACGTACTTTGCGCAACAACCTCACCTGATGATTTGAGTGAAAAAAGTAGCGAGGTTACAACATTTAAAAAAGTGGTAAAAGAACTCACTGATTCGTTTTCAAGAAAAGCTAAGTCCTCATCTTCACAAAGCAAAGCCTTCAGAACTAAAGAAGAAAAAACACTAACATTCAGTGAGGTGGATTGGGCTAAGTTGATCGAGCTTACTGGCAGCGATGGAAAAAATGAGATTAAGGCCAAGCTTAAAAAGTTGATCGATAGAGAATTGGAAAATCGAAAAAATGCTAAAGAGGGCAATGTAGATCAAGATTCCAACGACAATCTTCAAGCAACTCAAACTCACCAAGAACAGCAAGAACAGCAAGAACAGCAAGAACAGCAAGAACAGCAAGATGATCGTTTAAGACGTTTTTTATCTAAAGAAAGAATATATGCTGATCTGTTGAGTCAATGAAGCGGCAGAACAACATAGTTACGCTTTCATCCAAAACAGTGGAGCGATTAGGTTCAGGCTAATTGCAATGTGATCTAGCCAAGATTTTTCGTAAATCACTCTGATTTTGAAAGAACGATGCTGTTGGTTTCTTCGTGATGTACCACCAAATGTACCAATGAATAAAATGAAAACCAGTAAAATTTTTATTTAACAATAAGTTAAAATACAAAATTGAGTCTGGGAGGGCCACCAAATTCTAGAAGGTTAGTAAGCGTAGTGTTTACTGACCTTTTTTTGTCCTGACGATTTTGGGTCAGGTAATGGGTCAGACAAGCACCCGAACACGCACTCTTCTCTGAATACAAAAAGGCGTAGCTGGATGATATCAGCTACGCCTTTTATTACGCTCACGTTTAAATTAAGCCATCGGTAAATAGGCCTGTGCTTGCACAACAAGACAAAGTTGATCCATTACCGACTGCGACACTACTTACTCGCGAGTGTTTCAAAAGCGGCTTCAGCATCAACCATTCCACCCGAGATCGATAGTGCACTGAATGGAACAAACGTTTCAGGTGATGATGGTTTTTTCACTAACAGCTCAGGATAACGACGGGCGCTATCAAGTAATAGGGCTTTGAGTTCTACTGCGGAGAGCTCTGGATAGCGTGACCACACCATAGCGGCAACGCCTGATACTACAGGTGCAGCCATACTCGTACCACTATAAGTGGCGTAGTTATTGCCTGGCGTAGAAGAGAGAATGCGATAACCGGGTGCAAAGATATCAACCGATTTTTGGCCATAATTACTAAAACTGGCGACAAAATCTTCATTCGCGTATTTCGCTGATGCACCTACGTCTATCCAAGTTGAAATAGGTGACGATTCGTAAGTATCGGCAAAACGATTAGGGAAGCTTGGTTTACTATCATTATCACTTTGGCTATTGCCTGCAGAATGGATGATTAACACACCTTTGCTGGCCGCATAACGAAACGCGTGGTCAACTACAAATTTACGTGGTGAATAGCTTTTACCAAAACTCATGTTGATGATTTTTGCGCCATTATCCACCGCATAACGCACAGCATTAGCAATGTCTTTATCGCGCTCATCACCATTGGGCACCATACGCAACGACATGACTTTCACATCTTCAGATAAGCCGTCAATTCCGATACCATTGCGACGCTCTGCTGCAATAATTCCCGCCACATGCGTACCGTGTGATGCATCAGGCCCTTTTACATCATTATTTCCATACCCCTTTTCCCAAGGGTTGCTGATGTCATCTAAAACGATATCAGCACGAGGATCAAACTCAAGGTTGTAGTAGTAATCCAACGCATCTTGATATCGGCTTCGTCTTGACTCGAGGTAGTCAAACGAATACCAATCGTCGAATAGTGCCAACAAAGCTTGAGCAGCGGAGACGACTTCAGAGTTCGGATGTGACAGCAAAATGAGCAAACCTTCGGCCGTAAAATCTTTATGCTGAGTCAAGGCTAAGATTTGCGATTTATATTGATTCGCTTGCGCAATAGCTTCAGTGACCTGCGCGATCAGGGTTTGGTTACTCTGAACCTCGGCTAGATATTCCGTTTCTATTGCTTGGTAGTAAGCACGTTTTTGCTCAGGTATCCAATCATTGCCTTCTAATAAATCCAGGTATTTTTTGTACTCACGCGTCAGCTCTAATGTATCGTAATCCACATTGATACCAAGCGAGTTACCTAAGAAATTCCAACCATACACATCATCAATATAGCCATTACCATCATCATCAATGCCATTGTTTGGGATTTCTCCCGCATTAACCCATAACTTGTTCTTTAGATCTTCGTGTTCAATGTCCACGCCCGAATCTAACACCGCCACGATAACAGGCTGAGGTTTAAGAGGGGGCATCAAGGATTCATACACATAATCCGATCCAACCCCTTGGATAGAGGAATAGTTAGCCGAGAGATTAAACCAATCCCCACGCTGTTCAGAACTCCCAATCATACGCATGAAAAACAAACGAGGTTGGATAGCTTGTGGAGTATAGTCTTCAACAATATTACCTTTTATATCTTTAATAAAAGGCGAATTAATTGGGGTGGGTTCTACACTGACGTTTGCCGAAACCGATGCTGAAACGAGTATTGCTGCAGTAAGAGCAGAATATTTGTATCCTTTATTCATTTTATTACATCCTATTTAATGCGCTTAGAAAGCGACCAAAAAGATAAAACGCAACACAATGAAAATCATTCACAACAACAATAAAACCATACATTCATCCCATTATTGTGAATGCTTTGTGCTGAAAATTTGATCTAAACACCATTGATACAATGGTGAATAGAAGTTCGCAAAATATTGATAAATCTATACTTTAATGGTTTTTCATCATTTATTAATAAGCGAAGGCCGGCATAGGCCATCTAAACCTTGAGGTTTGAATCTTAGCGGCGAAGTCAGGGGGTAAACACCGTCTAGATTTTACTGGCTTGTAACTAAATCGAATAATCGAAAACGATGATCTCTTCGAGCAAAGGACGAAAGACATCCTTTAGCACGTTATGCTCTGGATGAGGTAGATAATTTTGGCGTCCTTGCTCATCGGTAAATGTCATTAAAACGCTGTGAGTATAACCTTGGTTTTTGCCTTCTGGGCTGTCGTTCACGCCCCACTCAACCGCAGCGACCCCCTCAATTTTCTCTGGCATGGCTTCAAACAGTGACTTGAGCTGTTGGATGTCGGCGGGCTGAGCTTGTGGTTTGAATTTGATTAATAAGATATGGCGGATCATTGTTCGCTCCGTTTCTGTCTGTAGAATTTCTTTTCATAAAGAGGGATAACGCTGGCTCACTATTGCTAAAGCTGCTGTGCTTAAAACAATAAAGCGGCACTCAAGGTTTGAAGCGCCGCTTTATATCTCAAATAGGTTACAACCTTAACCGATATTGACCGATGAACCACCAATAATTACACCACCGCAGTCAACGGCATCACCGACTCGCGCAGCAGGCTTGCCATCAATCATAACGCTACCCGATCCCCCTTTAATTACACGTGGGTGGCTTGGGTTGTTCGGTTTGTCATGAGGCTCTAGCGGGTCGCCCTGCCTTGCCACTGCTTTGCCATCAATTTTGACCGTCGGTGACCCAGCGGTGATCGGCGTAGGAGGAAAACCATCATGATCGGATCCGATATCTCCTACTAATGCACCATTTGCCATTGATTTGCTCCTTATCAGATTCGTTGATTAAGCTTATTGCGATGTTGTTTTTACCCTAAGGGTTTAGGATGTTATCGGCTAGTGACACACCATCAATACCGCTAAACAGCCAAAAGTGAGCTGTACGCAGCAGACACAAATTAGAGTACCAAAGTGCCGCTGGTGTGAAAAACCTTTAAGCTATTCCTCTTTTAACTCTTGATTAAAGATAGGATGCTTGTACTGATCGTTAACTCGCTGTAACGCAAGATAGTCGACATTATTATGAATACTCTTCACGAGCTCAATAAAATGCGTCTTCTCATCAAGTGAACTAAAAAATAGCCGTCTGTCAAACCATGGTTGATCTGTGCTATCTGTATTTAAATCCACCATCTTTTCTTTGATCGGATCAAAAACAATCAATTGTTTGGCAAAGTAAACCTCTTTCTGATGTACAGTGGGATGGAAGTTGGTCAAACCAAAGGCCAGCAGGGCAAAACCGCCGGCACCAACAAACGCTAACGGACCAACGACGGCTAAGGCTAGCAAACAGACAGCAATCCCCACCCAAGCAAAACCGCGTACAAAAGTGTAGGCCGCATCCGGGATCACCTCTTGGTCGGTATAATGAACCCCCACTTGCGTTAGACTATAGCAATAGCGGTGGTCGGGCATAAAAAGATACCTCACCGCGGCCATGCCCGCCGTACCAAAGCTGATAAAGCCCCAAAACTCTGCACTGTTAAAAGCAATATCCCCGAACACAAGAAATAGTGAGGGAAGCAAAAAACCAGCAAAGATAGCGCAAAACCAGCGAGCCATATTACTGATGTCTCCTGTTATACACACCCACTGATGGATCACCTCACTGCTGTGTAATTTTGCCTTTAACTGCTCTAACTCATCTTTATCAATTAACATTTAACCCTTTCCTACAACGAGATTTCTTGTGGCAATATCATTCGCCTCTGCAGATTGTAAATCCAATTCCCCCGCGCGAGTTCCGCGGGCGCAAAATTTGAGACTCTGTTTCTTGACCCAATGCTGGGGCAGTTCAACGCAAACTCCAACAGTATCCTTCTCACTGCCACCCAGTGTAATACGATACACTGGCTGATTATCTTCAATACTCCATTTTCCCTGTTGTTCATTGATGAGTATTGGTGTTACCGCCTCCCTTTGCGGTTGATAATATGCCGGCTGCGCTGGCAAACGGGTGATTTGTAAGCCTATCGTCTGCCCTTTAAGATAATCGGGTAACGTGAGTTCTAACTGCCATTGTGAAGAACCTGAATCCATCCATTGTGCTGCTTTACGTTGCGTAACTTGACTCAACCGAAGACTCGGACGATGGAGAAGGCGCTCTAACTCGGTCAATTCTTGGCCCACTGGCCAATGAGCACTCTCTTTCCCCCACGTCGATTTTGATAACCAGATTTCTAACTCTGAGCGTTTAAACACATTGGTCAAAATCACCCCAATCAAATAGACAATACCAATCACAGCAAAACCGGCGAGCATCCAGCCAGCATTGATAGCAGCAATTGATGAGAAACCTAAGATGTTCTGTGTCAACCTCATTGTTTGAGCAACAAAAATCAGCATTTGTCCACCTGTCGCTCCGGCTTTTAATAAATAACCGAAGCGTTCAAGATCGGTTTTACTGCTGTCATTAAACTTACCCCAGCTTTCCCATGTTTCTAATGCGCTGGCAATCATGCCCACGGTAGCCACCAAGGCGATCGATTTAGCAAAGGTTTTTAGGGCATCTTTTGTGCCCAATGCTTTCGTGGTATTTAAGGCGTTTTTCAGTGTACGATCTAACAACCCTTGCTCAGCAATCGTCCCCCAAGCGCGCCCCGCACTGATGGCACCAGCGGCCACAATGGTATAGCCAGTGGCATAAATGGCTTCGCCCAACGCCGGATTCTTAAAAGGATCCCAACTAGGGTATTGTGCGACCTTACCGCGGATATTCTCCAAAACCGCCATGGTATTCCATAGGTTAAGCGCAAACAGCAAGCCACCCAGCCCACCCAGTTTCTGGCTCACCGACGCGCTACTGGTTTTGACGTTTTTCGATAGCGCGCTCAGTTTCTCATTTACCGACTGCTGAAAAGTGTTCATCGCCGCTTGGTTTTTGAGCGTGAACATCATCGGCAGTTCACTACTGAGTAATTGCCCTAGCTTACGTTGTGCGGATTGCGCGGTCGCAATTTGATGGTTTTTCGGGCTCACATTACCGGGCTTGAGTTCCAGAGCATTATTCATCTCTTGCAAGATGGCATTCAACTTAGTCTCAAATTGCTTAAGCTCAGCCGCATACTTGGGGTTATGTTGCAACACCGCCTCTTCTCGTACTAGGCTTTCCACTAATAATAAGCGAAGGTTAGCCAGCAAACTGGGCGTTCCTCCTTTAGGCTGAGTCTGATAAGGAAACAGCAACTCCATCACCGCTTGCCAACTCTCTTTAGCTTGATTGGCTACCGCTTTTTGCAGTGCACCAAAACTCGATTGAACGGGTTCAATCCATGTCTTAAACCATGCTTTTTCCCGAATGCGGCCATCTCCCGTGAACGTATCCCAGTTAGCGATCGCGGCCGAAAATGCCACCATATCACTAGGATTACCGGTAGAGAGAAAAGCGGTGCTAAAACCTTGGATGTGGCTGTTAATGGCTTGATTCGCCTGCAGAGAAAAGCCTGTTGACGCGAGCGCCATGAGGTTTTTCGGTGAATCAAAACTGAGCTCTTTTTTGAGGGTCTCAAGCGCTTTCTCATCATGATTGACTTGCGTAACTGCCACTAGAAATTGGCTAATTAACGCTAACAAATACGCTTGCTGGATCTCATCTTGGTTATCTATACCAAGTAGAATCGGGTCAAGGCCAAGCTGGTTGAAGGCAGACATAAACTGCGCATAGTGCTGTTTAATCTGTTCATCCAATCCTTTGAGTTGGGTGTAATGCTCCACCAAAAAGTTATCTAAATCCGCCCAGCGCACTTCATCGTTAAAACCGTTGTCTTTTTTGCGCCACTTGCGCATCTGAGCACTGGTGGGTTCAAAACGATAGAGTGTTTTCAATTCCGCCAATTGCTGATCCGCTTGCTGCTGCATGGGGGAAAGCGCCTTTGATGGCGTGATCCCTTCACTGGCTAATTGGCTAAATTCCATTTCGGCTAATTCAGCCGTAGCCCAATATTCAGTAATGGCTCTTTCTAACTCTAAAATACGGATAGGATCTTGTTTTACAAAATCGGGAATTTCTTTTTCTTCAAGACGAATTCGGCCTAATGTGCGTGTCAGCTCTGCCATCTGCATTTTATGCTGTTGCGTTTCATCACCAACCGCTTTAGTTCGCTTTGCCACTTGGGTAGTAAAAGTAACAAATAAATCTGACACATCCGCTAAAGGGTCATTCAGCGCCACAAATAAACCGCAGTTTTGCTCTGGCAAATCTTGCAAATAATCACTGCAGCTCACCACCGCTTTGTCGGCAACGAATTTGAATTCGGTATCTATCGCCGCTTCTTCACTTTTCTCTACCGGTAATAAAGGGGTACAGGTAGCTTTAAAAATATCCTGCTCAGCTGGCGTCCCGATGTCCGCCACATAGTCTTCAAGATACTGAGCAAAATGCGCATGAGGGTGAGTACCATTGGACTCAAACTGTTTAAGGCTCACTTTACGCATCACAGCATGACGGCTGCTGGTATTGGAGCGCATATGCTCACACACTCGCCACGTCCATCGTTGGTGCGCATAACCGATAGAGAGCGTGTGCTGGGCGGGATAGAGTAAACAACTTTTGCTTTCACCTTTCGAACCGCGCTCGTGAGTGGGTTTGTTTGCCTCATCATCAGACCAATCAATTTTGGTCAACTTGCAGCCAACGACTTCATATTCGTGCAGTGTTTTTGCTGTTTCATCATAGACATAGAGCCAGCCATCACGCAGTTGCCTTAAGGTATAACTGCGCTGCTTGATAGAGAATTGACCTTTCCACTGTCGATCCGCTTTGGGTAAAGGGTGTAATGCTTGACCTTGATCATCATAAACATCAAAGGCGTAACGAACAGGAATTATCCCTATTAACGGCTGTTTAAAAGGACATGCACTGGCGGGATTTTGCGCATCATTGGTCTGTCCTGTTTTCGCAGCTTGATTGGGATTACTCATCCTTGTACCTCCTGTGATGATTGTGAATGTTGATAAGCCAGCTCTGCGGCAGCTTCAATGCGTTGCGAAGGCGTATGACTTGAAGCCTGATGCAACAAAAGGTCAATCTCGGGATACTTCCCTTTTTCAAGAGCATCAACGCCTAAAAACCCCAACACATTAAAAAACAGCATTAAATCTCGCTCACTGCTAAAGCCCTGCTGGTAAGCCCATTGAGCATGACGATGAAATAGTTCAGGGTCAGACTGCCACTGCTGCGCTAAATCCGGAAACCACTGCTGCACATGCCGCTCGACCGTTTCTAAGGTATTGAGCCATGTGATGTTGCCAAGCCGTTGCCACTGTTCATCGGTTAACTTGAATCGCACAGGAGTGTCCTGAGTCGCCGTCAGTTCTGGTCGTTGCACATATTGCCAACCTTGACGTGTGGGCAACCAAGCTCGATTGATCACTTTCCACAGTGGTTGGCATTGGGTACTCAAAAGTACATACGCGCATTCACTGTTCGCCATTTTAAGAAACACCGTTGAACCATAAGGGGATTCCACTTGGATCAAACGACGCAGTTGTTCAGCAATCTCTTCAATGGACTCTAAAGAAGCAAAAAAGAACCCAGCTAACCCCTGATTCTGCTCAAGGAACCAGGTTTTAACTACATCCGTTGCCAAAACGAGATAAGGAGACACCTCTTTAAGCTGCTCAAAAGGCGGAAAAAGGTACAAAGGCTCCAAAACCAATTCACCCGATAGACGGTACAAGGCTTGTGCTAGATGGCTGATTTGAGCACCATCAACCAAAAGGTAAAGCCTTTCTTGTGTATCCATTTCCATCTCTGGAACCGAGCTCACCCAGTTATGCACGACAACGGAATTTGTTGAACGCATTAATTTCCCTTTGCCTCTTCACACACTTCACACACTTCACACACAGGTGCAGGACCTTTGAGTGCTTCAATTTGTCGCGCCTTAAGTAAAGGTGACATGGATTGCTGAGTGGGAGTTACCGCTGCTAGCTCAATATCTTGCGGCGTTTTGGCTTCATCAACCCCTTGTGGCAACGCCGCTACAACACCGCCATAACCCGAGCCGCTGCCTGCGCTGCCGCCAGAGTTGAGGTTGATCGCAGGCCCGACTAGGTGCACGCCGCCGCCATCCACTTTGATAAAACTGCCCGCAGCTTTGATGGTGATCTCATTACCTGCATCTAACACCAACTTATTGCCTGCTTTAAGGTGCACTTCATTACCTGAGTCAAAAACCGTTTTTTCACCGATTTTTTGGTGCAGTGAACCACCCACATCAAGGCTACGATCTAACGCTATTTTCTGACGGCTTTCGCCTTCAACCGTTAGGTGTTGGTTATTTTTGATGTGGCTGAACTGGTCGTTATCCACTGTCAGGTGTTTATCGTGTTTGATGTGTGTGGTGGCATCATTAAGCACTAGCGCTTCATAGTCTTTTTGCGCATGCAGGTAGATTTTCTCTTGCCCTGCTTGGTCTTCAAAACTCAGCTCATTAAAGCCTTCACCTTGATGCGTTTCACTGCGCAGTACGGTTTTGGTTTTGTTATCTGGCAGTGTGTAGGGCGCTTTATTGGTGGCGTGATAAGCGCGGCCCGTGACGATGGGTTGATCCGGATCACCGTTTAAAAAATCGACAATCACTTCATGGCCAATTCTTGGGATAGCCATCATGCCATATTGGCTACCCGCCCAACCTTGCGACACCCTCACCCAACATGAACTGTGTTCATCGCCGTTAGAATATCTGTCCCATGGGAAATGCAGTTTAACGCGGCCATACTCATCGCAGAAGATCTCTTCGCCATCGGGGCCAACCACATGGGCGATGCATGGGCCATCCACTTGCGGCTTCGTGTGCGGTGTTGCACGCCACGTTACATCGGCCGGGATCAAGGTAAATTGGTTACTGTAGGTTGTTGCACCGCTACCGCCAGACTCTTCTAATGCTTGCGGCTGCCGGCCTTGATGGTTTACTTGCACCACAACCCAATCTCGGTTCACGCTGTCGTCTAAATGTTCGGCCAAATCAAACAGGGTTCCGGCTTGCAAACGCGCTTCATTGCTTTGGCCTTGTGCGGTACGCGCCTGCCTTCTTAAGTACTCTAAACGAATTTGGTTAAACGCTTTGCCGCTCTCATCGTCTTTAAATCGACCCGGGAAATCAAAATGTTCATAGTGGGTCTGCTGGTAATCCATCGCGGTGCCGAGTGCACTTTGCTTAAAACCGTAAGTCGGTTTTTTAAAGCTGTAATCCGCCAATTGGCTTTCCGCCACTTGCGATTGCGTATGGCTGATTAAGTTGGAAATGTAAGGCGTATCAGCGATACCACCGGACAGCACATTGTAAGGGATCGGTGTATCGAGCTTCGTTAAGCTTTGGCTGTCGTCACTGAAAATGAGGGTATGTTTACCTTCTTCATGCAGGAGGTGGTAGACCAAGCCCTCTTCGGCGGCTAAGCGGTGTAAAAAGTGGCTATCGGTTTCACGGTACTGTACGCAGAATTCGCGCTGAAGACATTCTCCTTTGAGCGAGAAGGCATAGTCGTCAATGCCCATTTCTTGCAGCACAATGGAAAGAATTTCAGGTACAGTTTTAAGCTGGAAGATGCGGCTATTTTGGCGCAGCGACAAACGCTCTAATGCAGGTACTAAAGTGAGTGAGTAAAAGGTGTGATGATGACCAATATCGCCTTTACTGAACTGGCGCACGATGCCATGCACGCGCTGCACCACCCCGCCATTACGAAAAACCGTTAGCTGAGCCGTTTTGTCGACGACATCGATTGCACTCAAAGTTGATTGACGGCTTGCTAGCTCAATGTGGTAACGAAACCCATAACAAGGCTCGCCATTGGCCAGCGCACTCTCCGATAAGGATTCTTGTCCTTGGTATTCTCGCACCACAAATGCATCGTCGGCGAGCCCGTCAACCTTTAACGTAAAATTCAGCGTGGCCATCTTCCATCCTCTTTACACTAGAAACAGCAAAGCCTTAAGCAAGTCACACTCATTGAATGCACTTTGCTTAAGGCTAAAAAAGGTGGCTGGCCGGATTGGCTTTGCTTACGCAACATCAGCCAGCCACCCAAATCAAAGCTTACGCTTCTACTGGTTTGCGCCAGTCATCTGAACCTGAAGTACCCGCGTTCACGTGATCCCACAGGATTTTACGGTAAGACATAGAAACCGTAACGTTTTGCGTGAAGTCGCCGTTCGCAGGATCTTGGCAGTGTGGCATTTCGCAGTGAATATCGACGATAGACGCGCTTTCAAGTTTAGTGGTGAAGAAGTTCTCTTGTTTACCTTCGATAGACGTGCGGTACCACTTTAGCTCAACCGATTTCATCTTCTCGCCAGACGCCAACGCGTTATAAAGAAGAGGAACCGCTTTATTTAGCGCAACGGTGAATTTGAATGGTTTGTGAACACGTTGACCAGAAGGCTGACCTGATTGTGGGTCAGTCGGTACTGTCACAACGTGGTCAAACATTTGAACCAACATTTGATCTTCATGACCTTCAACGAAAGCATCGCCGATAGAGTCAGTAGAAAGAGCGCCAGCAGTGATGAGACCCTGAGTTTCGCCTTCGATAGAGATATAACATGGAGTTGGCATGACTTAATCCTTATTCAGTAAGAAAAAGCGATGGAAATTGCATCGCGTTATGTAATGTTTCTTAAAGCAAAGGGGATGCCAAAACAAAAATAGTTAAATTTCAATCAATTAGATTATAAGCTTTCATTTTCGAGCAAGAACTTGCTCGTCCGGGTAGAAACTTGCTCGTATCAAGCAATTTTTCGCTGCGATTTCGCAATACGTCACTCTGTATTGCTTTTCCTAATCTAGCCACAATCTGCGGTAGATAACCTTAGCCACCTCAACTAGAATGCGGATTGAACACATTTTTACTTTGGTTGTATGCTCAAACTATCCAACACTATTGAACTGGCAGACTGGGAAATCGAACTTACTGCGATTCGTGCAGCTGGAAATGGCGGGCAAAACGTCAATAAAGTCTCCAGTGCGATCCACTTACGTTTTGACATCAGACGCTCAACGTTACCGGACATCTACAAACAAAAATTACTCGAAAGACCAGATTCCAGAATGACCAAAGAGGGCGTTATTGTCCTCAAAGCGCAATCTCACCGCACCCAAGAGCTGAATAAAGAAGATGCACTCAAACGTCTCAAAGAAATTATTCTTTCTGCGATGGTGATAGAAAAACCGCGCCGGGCAACCAAACCGACAAAAAGCTCTCAACGTCGGCGAGTTGACGAGAAAAAACGGATAGCGGCCAATAAATCATTGCGCGGTAAAGTCTCTTTTTAAATGGCTGGATTGGAAGCAAGGCAAAATAAAGAAGAAAAGAAATAAGCAACCTCGCGCTAAAAACAGCAACGGGAGCACGAAGCTCCCGTCTATTCCAGATCAGCAAAACAAAGGTTCAATTGACATTTTTATATTTTTTACAGCCATTACAAGCTAACACCAAAAATGTCGCATCAACACAAATTTGCTTCATTTTGTGAGCAATAAATTATTTAGTTTTACTAAAAAATCATTGTTGCATCCAAGATTCTAATTTATCTCCAGTTTGAGACGGATTTCATTAAACTGTAAAAAAAGAGCCATCAATTACTCACTTAATCGCAGCCAGATTGTCATCTTCCCTCTCTAGCATAAGCACAAAGCATAAAATGCGAGGTTGCTATGCTCACGATAAGCCCTTTTAAATTACCGAGAAAAACGCCGTTTGGACTAGGCGAACACTTCACTGAGTGGGCGACAGGCCTAACTCGTTTAGATAAGTTTTATGCACAACGCCCACCCCATTGCGATACCGCAACATTTTTGCGTTTTACGTTAGAGGTATTGGGTATTGACTACCAAGTGGTGAAAGGATCATTAGCTCAAGTTCCCACTCAAGGCGCGACAGTCGTTGTTGCAAATCACCCACTTGGTTGTGTGGAAGGCGTTATTCTGGCTGAGATGCTGCTTTCAATTCGCTCAGACGTGCAGATATTAGCCAATCACTATTTAAAAACCGTACCAGAGTTAGATTCGCTGTTCATTGGTGTGGATGTTTTTGAAGACAAAGCCGCGCAAAAAGCGAATATGCAAGCCTTGAGAGCTGCCAATAAACACCTTGCTCAAGGAGGGCTGCTATTGATGTTTCCTGCGGGCGAAGTGTCACAATTGGTTGATAGTAAAACGCAGAAACTGGAAGACAAACAGTGGAGCCGTTCAGTCAGCCGACTGATACAAAAGCATCAAGCGACGGCGTTACCTGTGTTCATCAACGGGCAAAATTCGAAACGCTTTTACATGGCTGGAAAAATCCACCCGCTACTAAGAACGTTAATGTTGGGCCGTGAACTGCTCAATAAAAAGCATCAGCGTATCGAAATCGCCATTGGCGATGCGATCAATCATAAAGAAATCCAACATCTGTGTGATGAGACGCTGGTCAGCTATTTAAGGCTCAACACCTACCTTTTAAGTCACATCAGCCCAACCAAGCGCAATAAAACCAATGATGAGCCGTTACAACCCATTGCACAGCGGCTCCCCCTAAGCGCTTTGTTACACGATATTGAGCAGCTTTCTTTTTCTGATCATCTATTAAGGCATAACGAATTCGATGTGTATTGTACCAGCGCAGAAAACATCCCCTCGTTACTGCACGAAATAGGACGAGTGCGAGAGCACAATTTCAGGCTGGTAGGTGAAGGCACTGGCACCGAGCTCGATATCGATCAATACGATCGCAACTACCTGCATCTATTCATTTGGGATCGCGAAGCGCAGAAATTAGTCGGAGCTTACCGTTTAGGCTTAGTCGACCGTATTGTGCCTATAAGCGGTATTGCAGGTTTGTACTCACGAACGCTGTTTCAGTATGACCACCGCTTTCTCAATACCATAGGTAATGCAATTGAAATGGGGCGTTCAGTCGTCGACATCGAGTATCAAAAAAGTATGGCTCCGCTATTGCTGCTTTGGAAGGGAATCGCAACCTATGTGCACCGAAACCCGCACTATACGCACCTATTTGGACCCGTAAGTATCAGCAATGATTACAGTGAAAGTGCGCGCCGTTTATTAGCCGACACCATGACGCAGCACTACTACAATAACCAACACGCCCATTTGGTAGAGGCAAGTAACCCACTCCCCAAGCAACAAGCCCCTTGGAATGCCAGTTTGCTGAGTGCATTGGCTGATTTACAGCTGCTTTCAAAAGTGATTGCCCGGTTGGATGAAGGGAAAAGCGTACCAGTGCTACTGCGTCAATACCTCGGTTTAAATGGCAAGTTAGTCAGTTTTAACGTAGACCCTGATTTTAATGATTCGTTAGATGGCTTGATTGTGGTCGATTTACGCAACGTTCCGGTGCGCAGCTTAAGCCGCTACATGGGCACCAAAGAAGCATACGAATACCTCACCCATCACGCGCCTAACCCTTGAAAAGGTTGAGCCGCTTTATTGACAAACTCTTCGGGTAAAAAAAGCGCCAGTCATTACTCTGGCGCATAAAAATTAAAACGTTAAACCCTAAATGCTAAGGATTTGAGACGCAGGATACGTAGATAATGGCGGTTGGAGGGGCGGAGACGGGAATACCATCGCTAAGGAGCAGCGTGTCATGGTTAACAGGATTAGAAAGATCAGTTGTCTTCGACCAGTACCAATAGTCGGTCGGCCAACCGCGCGCTTTAAACATGTTACCGAATCCAACGTACAGTTCGTTAAGCAACTCATCACTTTCTGCTAAGCGCCAGTTAGTTCGCCCTCCGAGATTCTGAGCATTGTAGATCTCACACAGTGCGTTTGCATTATCCCATTTGAATCGGTAGAAATCACCTATTGGACCATCAATTCCGGTTTCAGTAGCGACATCATTTGCTATTGTACTTCCACCAATACTATTTAAGTAAGCCACTGATGGTGAGTTGGTAAATAATGTCCCGCTACCTATATCGAAGATATCAATACATACACCAGCTAAGTCAGCACACACATTCACATTCACTTGGTTACTGGCAATGCCATCCTCGATGGCGGTTACCGTTGTAGAGCCCACTTCGACACCAGTAAGCAAACCATCCAACGTCACCGTAGCGGTATTGGTATCGACTGACATCCACGTCACTGACTTGGTGACAGAAGATGAAGTGCCATCACTGTACGTCGCCGTGGCGGTTAACTGTCCGTTTAGACCTTTCGCCACATTGACCGTAGTAGGCGTCACTTGAATCGCAGTAATCACAGCCGAAGAGACAGTGACATTCACCGAGTTACTGATACCATTCTTGGTGGCTGTTACGGTTGTAGAGCCCACTTCAACACCAGTGATCAAACCTGTTGAGGTCACCGTCATTGTATTGGTATCGGCTGGTGTCCACGTCACTGAGCTAGAGATGTCAGAGGAAGTCGTATCACTGTACGTCGCAATGGCCGTTAACTGTTCAGTCTGACCTTTCGCCACACTGACAGGAGAAGGGGTCACTTGAATCGCAGTAATCACAGCCGAGGAGACAGTGACATTGACCGCATTGCTGGCAATGCCATCCTTGGTGGCGGTTACCGTTGTAGAGCCCAGTTCGACACCAGTAAGCAAACCATCCAACGTCACCGTGGCGGTATTGGTATCGCCTGACGTCCACGTCACTAAGCTAGAGATGTCAGAGGAAGTCGTATCACTGTACGTCGCAATGGCCGTTAACTGCTGAGTTTGACCTTTCGCAACATTGACCTGTGAAGGCGTCACTTGAATCGCAGTAATCACAGCCGAGGAGACGGTGACATTCACCGTGTTACTGGTAATGCCGTCCTTGGTAACTGTCATGCTCGTAGAACCCACGCCAACACCAGTGATCAAACCTGTTGACGTTACCGTTGTTGTGTTGGTATCGGCTGGTGTCCATGTCACTGAGTTAGAGATGTCAGAGGAAGTCGTATCACTGTACGTCGCAATGGCCGTTAACTGTTCAGTCTGACCTTTCGCAACATTGACCTGTGAAGGCGTCACTTGAATCGCAGTAATCACAGCCGAAGAAACAGTGGCATTGACCGCATTGCTGGCGATGCCATCTTTGGTGGCGGTTACCGTTGTAGAGCCCACTTCGACACCAGTAAGCAAACCATCCAACGTCACCGTGGCGGTGTTGGTATCGGCTGGTGTCCATGTCACTGAGCTAGAGATGTCAGAGGAAGTCGTATCACTGTACGTCGCAATGGCCGTTAACTGCTGAGTTTGACCTTTCGCAACATTGACCTGTGAAGGCGTCACTTGAATCGCAGTAATCACAGCCGAAGAGACAGTGACATTCACCGCATTACTGGCAATGCCATCTTTGGTGGCGGTTACCGTTGTAGAGCCCACTTCGACACCAGTAAGCAAACCATCCAACGTCACCGTGGCGGTATTGGTATCGGCTGGTGTCCACGTCACTGAGCTAGAGATGTCAGNGCTGGTGTCCACGTCACTAAGCTAGAGATGTCAGAGGAAGTCGTATCACTGTACGTCGCAATGGCCGTTAACTGTTCAGTCTGACCTTTCGCAACATTGACCTGTGAAGGCGTCACTTGAATCGCAGTAATCACAGCCGAGGAGACAGTGATATTGACCGCATTGCTGACAATTCCATCTTTGGTGGCGGTTACCGTTGTAGAGCCCACTTCGACACCAGTAAGCAAACCTGTTGACGTCACCGTGGCGGTATTGGTATCGACTGACATCCACGTCACTGAGCTAGAGATGTCAGAGGAAGTCGTATCACTGTACGTCGCAATGGCCGTTAACTGTTGAGTTTGACCTTTCGCAATATTGACCTGTGAAGGCGTCACTTGAATCGCAGTAATCACAGCCGAAGAGACAGTGACATTCACCGCATTACTGGCAATGCCATCTTTGGTGGCGGTTACCGTTGTAGAGCCCACTTCGACACCAGTAAGCAAACCATCCAACGTCACNATTCCATCTTTGGTGGCGGTTACCGTTGTAGAGCCCACTTCGACACCAGTAAGCAAACCTGTTGACGTCACCGTGGCGGTATTGGTATCGACTGACATCCACGTCACTGAGCTAGAGATGTCAGAGGAAGTCGTATCACTGTACGTCGCAATGGCCGTTAACTGCTGAGTTTGACCTTTCGCAACATTGACCTGTGAAGGCGTCACTTGAATCGCAGTAATCACAGCCGAGGAGACGGTGACATTCACCGTGTTACTGGTAATGCCATCTTTGGTAACTGCCATCGTCGTAGAACCCACGCCAACACCAGTGATCAAACCTGTTGACGTCACTGTTGCTGTATTGGCATCGGCTGGCGTCCACATCACTGAGTTGGTGACAGAAGATGAAGTACCATCACTGTACGTCGCAATGGCCGTTAACTGCTGAGTCTGACCTTTCGCAATATTGACCTGTGAAGGGGTCACGGTAATCTCAGTGATCTCCGCTGAGCTCACATTGACCGTCACCTCGTTACTGGTCACACCGGCCTTCGTGGCAGTGAGGGTTGTACTGTTCTCTTCAACCCCGGAGATCTGACCACTATCGGTCACCATTGCCGTGTCGGTATCCATTAGTGTCCACGTAACAGAATTCGTCACTTCAGAGGAAGTACCATCACTGTACATCGCCATCGCAGTCAACTGCTGAGTTTGACCTTTCGCGACCTTCACTGGCGAAGGCGTGACTGTAATCTCGGTGATCTCCGCTGAGCTCACGTTAACCGTCACCTCGTTACTGGCAATGTCGCCACTAGAGGCATGCACGGTCACCACACCAGGCGCATTACCAGTAATGATGCCCGGTGCATCAAAAAGAACCACATCCAAGTCGCTTGCATGCCAATCAACCGCATTTGAATCCGTTAATATGCGAGACGAGCCATCAGAGTAGTTACCAACGACCTCGAAAGGCTGCTTATTACCTACCGCAAGCGTCAGTTGACTCACTCCTCGCGTTGTTAATGGTGACGCTGTAATATCTATGCGTTCTAATTTCACTGTTGGTTCAGAAGACACATCGTCTGAATTACAGCCTGTCAACAGCATCAATAGAGGTAATACTATTAGCGCAAATAAACCTTTAAAAAATTTAGTCATAATACGACCTACTCTTGAAGTTGAAGCTGAAAGTTGGGGATGGTAATTTCAATTCTGAAATTTTGAGATCCTCCTTCGGCAGTTTGGTCATCTGCAGCCTGCCTTCTGCGCCACAAGTTGAGCGCATTAGGTGCACCTAATGCGCTGATTAAAATTAAATATTTTTTCATTTTCATTAAGATAGATTAATCGAATTAAAATTAAGGGAGATAAGACGAGGGGATAATACGATTATTTTATTATCTATGGTTGTAAGATTATTCCGAAAGCACAGACATCATTAGCTCGGAAGTGCGGTATTGTTGAGCAAATCATTGAACAATCAGCCACTCCCCACAGATTGAGCGATTTAACGACTAGCCCCCAAGACGGCATCCTCAAGGTCGGCATTTTATTCATCGCCTTAACTTCTGGCCAAGGCTTCACCAAGCTAGGGATTGTAATCTCTCAAGCTCAATTTCGGTCTTATCAGTTGTTTATATGCAAGGTATTGGCGGTGTGGTTATCTATATGGACGAGTTGTGACAGTAACGTGGCTTCCTCAGCCTTAATCGCTCTCTAATGCTCTACGCTTAGTCTGTTATATGCCAATTCTAACTGGGGTTGAAAGTGTTGATTGTCGGCGGAGGGTACGCCAATCAGGGCGAGAAAATACTGTTCTAATTAATGAGGTTGGCCATCAATATGCACCTCAAGAGGCGCGTTTCCATTTCACTAGCTGTCGATTACAGTCGAATAATGATTCAACCTCTTTAAGCAGTAAAGTAAATAAACAGACTTTACTGTAACTGATCAAACATTAGTGTCTTCCAACAATAATGTTTGATCAGAATATAGAGTTTTAAAGATGATTAACCATTATTTAAAATACTTGATTACATAACACTTATCACTTATCACTTATCACTTATCACTTATCACTTATCACTTATCACTTATCACTATTTTAAAAAATTAATCCTTTCTATTAATACAAAAAAGTTAACAGATCACTTTTATTCAAACTTGATGGTAAGCGATCAGACTTTATTGTGATTAATTAAACTTTAATATGCTCCGACAATATGTGCTCTAACCACCTTGTATCACTCAACCGTTACGGCTTTGGCGAGGTTACGAGGTTGGTCGACATCCGTACCTTTGATTAAAGCAACATAATAAGAAAGAAGCTGCATTGGAATGGTGTAGTAGATCGGCGCGGTAATTTCACTCACGTGTGGCATGGTGATAATTTTCATTGTTTCATCAGCCGCAAAGCCAGCGTCTTGATCGGCAAACACATACAGCAAACCGCCACGAGCACGTACTTCTTCAATGTTCGATTTTAGCTTCTCTAACAGCTCGTTATTTGGCGCAACCACGACAACGGGCATATCAGCATCAATCAGTGCTAATGGGCCGTGCTTTAATTCGCCTGCCGCGTATGCTTCAGCATGAATGTAAGAGATTTCCTTCAGCTTTAATGACGCTTCAAGCGCGATAGGGTAAAACTCACCACGACCTAGGAATAGAGTGTGGTGTTTATCTGCGAAATCTTCAGCCAGTGCTTCAATCTGCTTTTCATAGGCAAGGGCGGCATTAATTTGTGCAGGCAGTGCATGCAGAGCTTCAACAATTTCCGCCTCTTTTTCTTTATTAATGCACTGCTTTTGTTTACCAAGAGCGGTCACTAACATTAGCAAGGTTGCAAGCTGAGTAGTGAAGGCTTTGGTTGACGCCACACCAATTTCTGTTCCGGCGCGAGTCATGAATGCAAAGTCAGATTCACGAACCAGTGAAGAACCCGCCACGTTACAAATAGTCATCGCGGCCATGTAGCCTTTTTCTTTCGCCAAGCGCAAAGCGGCTAAGGTATCTGCCGTTTCACCGGATTGAGAAAGCGTGATCAACAAGCTATTTGGACGAGTGACAAATTTTCGATAGCGGAATTCAGAGGCAATTTCCACATCGCAACTCACGCCTGCCAATGCTTCAAACCAATAACGCGCTGTCATGCCTGCGTTGTACGACGTTCCGCAAGCGACGATTTGCACATGTTCCACTTGGCTAAGAATTTCGGCAGCGTTCACGCCAATGCTTTCTGTCACTACGCTGTCTTTGGTGATACGGCCTTCCATGGTGTTAATCAATGCCGTTGGCTGTTCAAAGATCTCTTTTTGCATGAAATGACGATATTTACCTTTATCGCCAGCGTCGTGCTCTGCGTTAGATTCGCTAATTTCACGCGTCACCTGTTCGCCGTTTGCAGCAAAAACCGTCACATCGCGGCGCGTAACTTCCGCGACATCACCCTCTTCAAGATACATAAAGCGGCGTGTAACATTCAGCAAAGCTAATTGGTCTGAAGCTAAGAAATTCTCACCAACACCGAAACCGATCACGATCGGGCTACCGGAGCGAGCAACCACAACACGGCTTGGATCTTTGCGATCAAGTACCACAGTACCGTAAGCACCATCGAGTTGTTTAACCGTTTTTTGCACCGCTTCAAGCAGTGAACTGGCCGTGCGCAGTTCCCACTCAACAAGGTGAGCAATCACTTCAGTATCGGTTTGCGATTCAAAAAGGTAGCCGCGTTCACGCAAAACGTCACGTAGCGTTTCATGGTTTTCGATAATGCCGTTATGCACAACCGCAATATCGCCCGACATGTGTGGGTGAGCATTAATTTCGGAAGGTTCACCGTGTGTCGCCCAGCGTGTGTGCGCAATGCCTGTGCCTCCGGCTACATGTTGCTTTTCGACTGCATCGGCTAGCTCTTGCACTTTGCCTAAACGACGAACGCGCGTTAATTGGCTCGCACTATCCACCACAACAACACCGGCTGAATCATAACCGCGGTATTCCAAACGGCGTAGTCCTTCCACTAAAATTTCAGCCACATCTCGTTGTGCTACTGCACCGACGATTCCACACATAAGGTTTTTACTCCATTTTAGATTTATGCTTCATCCCTAAAGCCGCAAGCGAAAGCCTTTATTTAGGAATGGTTGAATAGGGGTTAATTAGGCTCGGATCACTCGCACTTGGTGCGATTCAATCAATGCGGCATCTTGAACGGTTAGATCGTTATCGGTCACTAACACGTCGATATGCTCCCAAGCGAGCTCAAGGTTGGGAATTTTTCGGCCAACTTTGTCTGATTCGATCATCACGATCACTTCTCGTGAGACTTCGGCCATCACTTTGCTCAGGCCAATCAGTTCATTGAAGGTGGTGGTGCCACGTTCAAGATCAATACCGTCAGCGCCAATAAACAGTTGGTCAAAATCGTAAGAACGCAGTACCGATTCAGCCACTTTGCCCTGAAAGGACTCGGAATGGGTATCCCAAGTACCGCCCGTCATTAATAGTGTCGGTTCACTTTCTAGTTCATTAAGGGCGTTCGCTACGTGCAATGAGTTGGTCATCACAACCAAACCGCGTTTATCATTCAGTTGCTGAATTAATGCTGCCGTAGTACTACCACAGTCAATAACGATGCGATTGTGGTCTCGAATTAACTTAGCCGCCGCTTTAGCCAGCTTTATCTTTCGATTCGAAACTTTAGGATTAAACTCATCATTGACCACCTCTTTAGGCAGTGCAATCGCACCGCCGTAACGGCGTAAGAGTTGACCGTTTTTCTCTAAAGAGGCCAAATCCTTTCTAATCGTCACCTCTGAGGTTTCAAACTGAGCAGAGAGTGCATCAACACTGACCTCACCTTGTTCATTCACAAGGTTAGCAATGGTGTGTCTTCTCAGTTGTGTATTTCGTTTCGACATTTATATTTTTCTTCAAGATTACGAATCGAAAGCAATATTAATCGAATCGAAACTTTATTGTCTATTTATTTCGATCTAAAAAATTAATAATTCACGCTAAAACCTTGTCCTAAGACAATTCTTAGGCAGTGATATTGAACTCATTAGGTGGTAGAATTCGCGCCGAAAAGAAAAAAAATTACAGAATTGACTGTTATTCTTTTGCAACTTAACCGATTTAAACTCAATAAGTGGCAAAATAACGCTATAAAATCGACAATGCTTGGTCATAAAATGACTAAACTGTTGAAAGACTTTCAGCTCTAATGTCACAAAATCACATTAATATTGTTGGGTAATAGATAAGAAAAATTGCCGCTTGTGATGACGCTAGAACACTCAACCAACTTCAAATTGTAATCATATTTACCGGAGAGAACCTTCCATGAAAAAGACCAAAATCGTATGTACGATTGGCCCTAAAACTGAATCTGTAGAGAAGCTTACTGAGCTAGTGAATGCTGGCATGAACGTTATGCGTTTGAACTTCTCTCACGGTGACTTCGTAGAACACGGCACTCGTATTGCGAACTTCCGTAAAGTAATGGAAAACACTGGTAAACAGCTTGCGATCCTTTTAGACACTAAAGGTCCTGAAATCCGTACCATCAAACTAGAAAATGGTGATGACGTTGATCTCGTGGCTGGCCAGGATTTCACTTTCACTACTGATGCAACCGTTGTAGGTAACAAAGATAAAGTTGCCGTGACTTACTTAGGTTTTGCTAAAGACCTTACTGTAGGTAACAAAATTTTGGTTGATGACGGCCTGATTGAAATGGAAGTGATTGCAACCACAGAAACTGAAGTGAAATGTAAAGTGCTGAACAACGGCGCGCTAGGTGAAAACAAAGGTGTTAACCTTCCTAACGTTTCAGTAAACCTTCCAGCTCTTTCTGAAAAAGATAAAGCAGACCTTAAATTTGGTTGTGAGCAAGGCGTTGATTTTGTTGCGGCTTCTTTCATTCGTAAAGCTGACGACGTACGTGAAATCCGCGAACTGCTAACAGCAAACGGCGGCGCAGATATCCAAATCATCTCTAAAATTGAAAACCAAGAAGGCGTTGATAACTTCGACGAAATTCTTGAGCTTTCTGACGGTATCATGGTTGCTCGTGGCGACCTAGGTGTTGAGATCCCTGCTGAAGAAGTTATCTTTGCACAGAAGATGATGATCGAAAAATGTAACCGCGCACGTAAAGTGGTTATCACAGCAACTCAAATGCTTGATTCAATGATCAAGAACCCACGTCCAACTCGCGCAGAAGCTGGCGACGTAGCCAACGCGGTAATGGATGGTACAGATGCAGTGATGCTTTCTGGCGAAACAGCAAAAGGTAAATACCCTGTTGAAGCGGTCACTATCATGGCGCAAATCTGTGCTCGTACAGACCGCGTTCTACAAGCTGAGTTGGGTTCTCGTTTAGACAGCCCACGCCTACGCATTACTGAAGCCGTATGTAAAGGTGCGGTAGATACTGCTGAGAAATTGGCGGCTCCACTTATCGTGGTCGCAACTGAAGCGGGTAAATCAGCTCGTTCAGTGCGTAAGTACTTCCCAACTGCGAACATCATTGCTGTAACCACTAACAAGAAAACGGCGGCTCAACTTGTTCTGACTAAAGGTGTAACACCGGTTGTTGTTGATACTATCGACAGCACTGATGCGTTCTACATCAATGGTAAAGAGATTGCACTGGCTTCTGGTCTAGGCAAGAAGGGTGACATCGTAGTGATGGTTTCTGGTGCACTTGTTGCCTCAGGTACAACCAACACAGCTTCTGTTCACGTTCTATAATCGAACGTCGAATACAAAGCAGAAAAAATCGGGGCTTGCCCCGATTTTTTATTTTCGCTATTTACGCTTTACTTGCCAAACCCATCACTCTTTGTGGTATGCCTTAAGCAAGATCATCACTGCTTTTGCACAGTGAAATTCGATTTCGCCCTAAGGTTTTCGCCTCATATAAAGCAATGTCAGCGCATTTATACGAGCGTTTACCATCTGCGGTTAAGTCAGTAAAGCCAGCGCTGATAGTCACGGTGAGGCTTTGCTCTACCGCTACTCGTAATCGGTCTAGGACAGTCTCGGCTTCTTCTACAGAAGTATGCGGCATAATAATCGCAAACTCTTCACCGCCAATACGTGCCAGAAAATCCGTGGTACGCAATGTTTGGCTCAAAATTTCACCAACTTTAATAATGACGCGATCACCTTCATCATGTCCTTGTTCATCATTCACTCGTTTAAAGTAATCAATATCAATTAAGACGAGACAAACATGATGGCTTTCGGGATAACGTTGAATGATGTGCGTATGATGCTGCAATTCTGCTTCAAATTTACGCCGATTCCATAGCTGAGTTAACGCATCTTTTTCACTCAATTCTCGCAATCGGTTTTCTAAGACTTTGTACTGAGTAATATCGACTAAAGAGGTGATGTAATAACTGACTTTAGTCGCCTCTTTAATCGCTTGAATTCTCATGATGGCGGTTAGCGTCTCACCTTGTGTATTGACCATTTCTACTTCACCTTCCCAGAAATGTTGCTGCGATACCTCTTCAAGCACCTCGAGCATAAACTCCATACCATTTGGACTGAGCAGTAACTTTAATGCGTTACTGCCTTTTATCTCGTCAATAGTCAAACCTGTAATCTTTTCAAATTCGCCATTAACCATCATCACTTTGTGCTTTCTGTCTGAGATCATCACTGCAGACATACCATTCAAGGCCGCTCTTGCCAGTTTGCTTTCAATACTTCGATGATGGTAATGCAACGCCATAGAAACCATGGGAAGCGCAAAAATGAGTATAACGAAGAAGACAAAAAAAGCTTCTTTGATTAAATCGTTGACGTCACGCTTCGCTCGATGATCTAATTGCTCATCGGTGAGTTGAATCATCAAAAAAACAGGTTTCAATGAAGCAAATTTAAGGGTTTTATAAACCGTAACCTTGCCATTTTCGAATACATAGCCAGAAGGAGTTGTCTGCATCTGCTGCCAAGTTTTCGGTAGCAGAAGTGCAAGATTCTCGTATTGATTGGACGGTAATAAGTCTCCAAATAATTTGGTTTTATCGTTGGAAGACCAATAGAAACCTGAATCGCCGATCAGCTCAGGAGTTAATTGTGGATCACGGACATGATTTAAACGCGAAGATTGTGACCAAATATCAACATCGAGGACTAAATAGCCTTTTCGCTCCCCTAATACGGTAACTGGCGTAATCACACATAGCATCGGCTGTATAGCCGCAGCACTTCGAGCACTAGCCAATGCAATGCCCCAAACCCCCACTTCTCCCTCTGACAGGTTTTCTGCAAAGGCAACATAACCATGATGTGACAGGTCTTGAAGATTTTTTGCACTAGAGGCTAAATGGTTGTCCGCAGAATAATCAATACGGAGTCGCTCATGCCCAGATAAATCCAAAAGTGTAATCGAACTATACCATGTTTGCTTTTCAGCAACCGAAGACCATATATTTTCAAGATGCTGCTGATTTATCTCTGAAGGAGAAAAAATAAATTCATACAAACTTTGGCTTCGACTAAGCAAATCAATAATGGAACCAACCTGAGCTTTCAACCCCCGATACTGTCGCTCACTTTCATTGAGTTGATCAAACGCCTCCGCTACCGTGTTTTGCGTTGCGTTGTCTTTCACTTCTTGGTAGCGCTGATAGTAATACCCAGTCACTATTGCGCTGAATAAGAAACAAATGATGAGAAGGATGCTGATTATTTTTGTGTATCTCATGACTTGTCTAAATATTAACCCTAAATAGTGATGAGCGGATTATAGCATCTTAAAAAATAGACAAAACAAAAAGCTACCGATTAATAATACAATCAATTTATGGAAGTAAAGGCTCGTTTTTATCCATTTTAAATTAACCAATCAATCAGTAGCTTAGGTAAGGGCTTAGTTGTTTAATTGATAGACTACGTCCACCCTATCGCGAATAATAAGCGTCGAGTCTTGGTAACTATTAGATTCAGATTTTGCATCCATTGCCATAGCACGCATCATAATCGGCTGCACGCTGGGCGAGTTGTAGTCTATCTGCCACACATCACCTAATTTCAACTTAAATCCTTCCGCCAATGATAGTGCTTTGGTATTCGCATCTTGAATCGCCGCTAGCCGAGCTTGTTGCTGGTATTGATCTTGATTCCGAACTTTAAGTTGAATATTGTCGACTTGGTTAATGCCCTCACCGAGCGCTACATCAAGGTATTGATTAAGCTGGCTTAAATCTTCAACCTCAACCGTGACACTTCTTGTTGCTTGATAACCCACTAACTCAGGCTTACCGGACTTAGGGTAGTGATATTGAGGGGCAAGGTAGAGATTTGAACTCGATATTTGTTGGGAAGTCACACCGGATTCTTTCAAACGCGCCACAAATGCTTCTACCACTTTGTCGACCGCTCTTTTTGCCTGCTCCGCCGTCAGCGTCGATTCAACCACTTTAACTGAAAACTCAGCCATATCAGGTGCCGCAACGACTTCACCATAACCTGTCGTTGAAAGATGAGGAAAATTCATTTCCTGCGCCATAGAACCAAAACTGAGCAATCCAGATAATAGCGTTACACTTGTCATTAATTTCATGGGAGTTACCTTACTCAAATGGGTGAATACATCATAGGCGATACTCTATATAAGCACAGTTAATAGCTTATGAAATGACACAACTTTGACGTTGAACTTTTGTCATTGCGGCAACACTTGGCGAGCATATTGAACGATGGCCTGAGAAATTTCCTGTAATATTCCCGTTTCTAACTGCCAATGATGCCAATAAATACGGTTGGTTAAAATGAACCCTGGTGTAATGTCGGTAAGCGTGCCTATTTCGAGCTCTTGTGCTATCTGTAAGCGAGGGATCAAACAATACGCCGCACCGGATAGGGCTAATTTAACAAAAGCTTCTGAACTACCCACGGTATGGTTTATGACGGCATCTCTTGGCACATTGAAGTGATCATGCAAATATTTTTTATGCAGATCATCATACTGATCATACGATACCGCTGGTGCTTTTTTTAAGGTATGAAAGTTCACACCTTGAGAGAAATAACGCTGATAAAACTCCGGGCTGGCAACACACACATAGTCCATTCGGCCTAAGTAGTCAGCATGACAACCAGGAATGGCTTGCGATTCTAAGCTTATTGCGCCAGCTACTTCGCCATTTTTAATTTTTTCGATCGTACGTGACTCACCGAAAACCGTCAGGTTCAACTCAACTTGCCGCGTTTTCATCGTATTCGATAACGCAGGAAGTAACCAAGTGGCCAAACTGTCCGCATTAGTGGCAATAGCTATTGAAACGGGCCGCGTATTCTCCTCATTCATCAATTCAGGCACCAGTTCATTTTCAAGCAAACACACCCTACGATACAACCCTAGCAATTTTTTCCCCACCAGCGTTGGCCTTGGTGGCTGCTCTCGAATCAGGACCGGTTGGGCGATAAATCTCTCTAATTGCTTGATTCTTTGAGAAATAGCCGATTGTGAAATATAGAGATTTTCAGCGGCTCGTTCAAAGCTTCCTTGTTGCAGTACCGCATCTAATGCCTCAATCCATTTGTAATCTAGCCCTCTCATCCAAGGCTCCTTTTTATGATTATTAGTATTACTAATATAATATTAAAATCATTAATTATACTTATTTTTATACTCTCGCTATTGTGCGCTCACTGTATTGAATTATTACGATGAGGTGAGCTGTGAATGTGTGGATTTTGCTACAAGGTTTTGGATTAGGTGCAACGATGATTATTCCTATTGGTGCACAAAATGCCTATGTGCTAAACCAAGGAATTAAGCGCAATCACCACTTAACGACGGCGACCATCTGTAGTCTACTGGATGTGATTTTTATTTCTCTGGGTATATTTGGTGGCGGTGCCCTACTCTCAAGTAACGAAATCTTACTGACCTCGGTTACCTTAGGCGGTGTTGCTTTTCTCTCATTTTATGGATTTATTTCTTTAAGGAGTGCCTTCACTTCAACAAGCACTAATGAATCGGATGGCGAAGTGATCGCACGTGGTAAACGAACGGTTATTTTGGGCGCATTAGCCGTTACTGTGCTTAACCCACATTTATACTTAGATACGGTTGTGATTTTGGGATCGATTGGTGGTCAGTTTGAAGGCCATGATCGCATCGCGTTTGCGCTAGGAACCATGATGGCCTCCTTTGTATGGTTTTATTCTTTATCAATTGGTGCTGCGAAACTGGGGCCGACGCTCTCAAAGCCTAACGTGAAGAAAGGAATAGACATGGCCGTGGCCGCAATGATGTTTAGCATCGCCTTTATCCTTGCAAAAGGGCTGGCAATTCAATATCTGGTGTAAGTGTATAACCAACAAAAAGAAAGGGCATAAACTGAATAATCATTTCATGCCCTTTTCACTTGATTGAAAATGAATTAATTCATTTTATTCAGATGAACATCCATTTGTGGGAATGGGATCTCAATACCTTCTTTATCTAATTCTTCTTTGATGGCTTGTAACAAATCAAAATAAACAGCCCAATACTCTGTCGTTTTCACCCAAGGACGAACCACAAAATTGACTGAAGAATCGGCCAAGGCCATTACACCGATAGTCGGTGCAGGATCTTTCAACAAACGAGGCTCTGCCGCGACTACTTTAGCCAGCACTTCCTTGGTTTTTTGCAGATTGGACTTATAAGAAACACCAATCACCAAATCAATACGACGAGTGTCATGGCGTGAATAGTTAACAATTGGGCCACTGATGATCGAACCATTAGGCACAATCACCATTTTATTGTCTGGCGTGCGCAGTACTGTTGAAAAAATTTGAATCGATTCAACCGATCCAGCAGTACCACTCACTTCCACGTAATCACCGGATTTAAATGGGCGGAATGCCACAATCAAAACGCCCGCAGCAAAGTTTGATAGGGAGCCTTGTAGCGCTAAACCAACCGCCAATCCAGCCGCACCGATAATGGCCACAACAGAAGCGGTTTGCACACCAATGCGACCTAAAGCGGCAATTAATACCACCACAAATAGCGTATAACGGACTAGGCCATGAACAAACTCAACAACTGCTTTGTCCATGTCTTTCTTTTTCAGAGCCTTGGCAACACTTCCAGCGACAGCTTTAACAACAATGTTACCGATAAATAGGATCAGAATAGCGGAAATAATATTGACGCCGTATTGTATCAAAAGATCTGAATTATTGGTCAGCCAAGTATTGGCTTGCGCTAAACCATCGACTAATGGAGCTTCGATGCCCATTGATTCACCTGACATATTGCATTTCCTCTTTATAAAATCATTTTGAATGTTGTTGTTACCACTGAACATCAAAGACAAAAAACGACTGACAGTAGAGTGTCAGTTTTTTGGCACAATATCTCACTTTGGTTATGTTGCAAAGTCAGTTTTATGTAAACACTGACAAAACAAATAGTTACTTGGAAGCATTGATATGAGCTTGTTAGAGGTTAAGCAATATTTTAACAATCCGCCAGTCATTTTGTCTGAATCTCGGCCATAAAAAAACCCGCTCATTGAGCGGGTTCATCACTTAGTTCAGATAAATGAACTTATAGTACGTCGATCGCATTAAGGTCAGCGAAGGCTTTCTCTAAACGAGCAACCATCGATGCTTGACCAGCACGTAGCCATACGCGTGGATCGTAGTATTTCTTGTTTGGCGCAGATTCACCCGTAGGGTTACCAATTTGACCTTGTAGGTAATCATGATTTTCAGCTTCGTACTGACGGATACCGTCCCAAGTTGCCCACTGAGTATCAGTATCGATGTTCATTTTGATAACACCATAGCTGATTGACTCTTTGATCTCGGCTTCAGAAGAACCAGAACCACCGTGGAATACGAAGTTTAGAGAGTTCGCTGGAAGGCCAAATTTCTCAGAAACATACGCTTGTGAATCACGTAGGATAGTTGGAGTCAGTACCACGTTACCCGCTTGGTAAACACCGTGTACGTTACCGAAAGAAGCTGCGATAGTGAAACGGTGGCTCACTGCGCTCAATTTCTCGTAAGCGTAAGCTACGTCTTCAGGAGAAGTGTACAGCTCAGATGAATCCATGTCTGAGTTGTCAACGCCGTCTTCTTCGCCACCAGTACAACCCAGTTCGATCTCGATAGTCATACCCATTTTAGCCATACGCTCTAGGTATTTTGCACAAGTTTCAACGTTCTCTTCTAGAGACTCTTCAGAAAGGTCTAGCATATGAGAAGAGAATAGAGGCTTACCAGTTTGAGCGAAGAACTCTTCGCCTGCGTCTAGTAGACCGTCGATCCAAGGAAGTAGTTTCTTCGCAGCGTGGTCAGTGTGAAGAATAACAGGCACACCGTAAGTTTCTGCTACAGCGTGAACATATTTCGCGCCAGCAACCGCACCTAGGATTTGTGCACCTTGACCAGCAAGTTTAACGCCTTTACCAGCAAAGAAAGCCGCGCCACCGTTAGAGAACTGAACAACCACTGGCGCTTTCACTTTAGATGCAGCTTCAAGAACCGCATTGATAGAGTCAGTGTTCACTACGTTTACTGCAGGAAGAGCAAAGTTATTTTGTTTTGCAACTTCAAATACTTTCTGTACGTCATCGCCAGAAATTACGCCTGGTTTTACGAAATCGAAGATCTTAGACATGGATTTGATCCTATTTTTTCTATCGTTTTAAAAATAAAACAGTTAAGTTTAAATTCTTGCAAACGTTTGCTCACAACTGGCGTCATTCTATCAGAATAAAAACACACGTGCAGCAAACAAGAAAGCGGGAATCACTCCCGCTTTCATTAGTCATTAAGCTTTCGCGCGTGCTTCTAGCATTTCAACCGCTGGTAGTACTTTACCTTCAACAAACTCAAGGAATGCACCGCCGCCAGTAGAGATGTAAGATACGTCGGCTTTGATACCGAACTTGTCGATTGCCGCCAGTGTGTCACCACCACCAGCCACTGAGAAACCTGCAGATTTCGCAATCGCTTCAGAGATACCTTTTGTACCTGCTTCGAAGTTTTTGAATTCAAATACGCCAACAGGACCGTTCCATAGAATGGTTTTTGCGTTAGCGATGATTTCAGCCAGTTGTGCGGTTGAGTCTGGACCTAGGTCGAAAATCATATCGTCATCTTGAACATCCGCCACGTTTTTGATTTCCGCTTCTGCGTTTTCATCAAAGGCTTTTGCACAAGCAACATCTGTTGCTACTGGAATAGAACACTCTTTCATCAACTTTTTAGCCGTTTCAAGCAAGTCTGCTTCATATAGAGACTTACCTACGTTGTGGCCTGCTGCTGCGATGAAAGTGTTAGCAATACCACCGCCAACAACCAGTTGGTCAGCAATTTTAGATAGCGATTCTAGAACCGTTAGTTTAGTAGACACTTTTGAGCCACCAACGATAGCCACTAATGGACGCTCTGGGTTATCCATAGCTTTGCCTAGTGCTTCAAGTTCTGCTGCCAATAGTGGACCAGCACAAGCGATAGGTGCTTGCATACCAATGCCGTGAGTTGAGGCTTGTGCACGGTGAGCCGTACCAAATGCATCCATCACAAATACGTCGCAAAGAGCGGCGTATTTTTTAGATAGTTCTTCTTCGTTCTTTTTCTCGCCTTTGTTAAAGCGAACGTTTTCTAGAACAACAAGCTCACCTGCGTTTAGCTCTAGGCCATCTAGGTAATCTTTTGCCAGTTTCACTTCGCAATCTAGCGCGTCGTTTAGGTAATTAACCACTGGTAGTAGAGAGAACTCTTCCGCGTATTCGCCTTCAGTTGGACGACCTAGGTGAGAAGTAACCATCACTTTAGCGCCCGCCGCTAGGCAGTGCTGAATTGTTGGTAGCGATGCAAGAATACGTGCATCAGAAGTTACTTTGCCATCTTTCACTGGTACGTTTAGGTCAGCACGGATAAATACGCGTTTACCTGCTAGGTCCAGGTCGGTCATCTTGATTACAGACATGGTTTGTCCTCTCAAATATTAATAAATAAAGTTTTTGGAAACCCGGCAACCTTGCCGAGCCTATAAATTCTTCAAACTGGTTATCGATATGGAGATTTGAGTTATTTATTTCAAGCCTGAAAATAAATAAATCTCCATCATCCTGCTGCTACTCGGATGCTTGCATTGCGAGTGCCGTATCCAGCATGCGATTCGCAAAGCCCCATTCGTTATCACACCAAACGAGCATTTTAACAAGCTGCCCGTTGCTCACTCTTGTTTGTGAACCATCAACAATCGCACTATGGGGATCGTGGTTAAAATCGATGGAAACAAGCGGAGCTTCAGTATAGTCAACAATGCCACGTAATGTACACTGAGATGCGTTAACAATGGTTTGATTTACGTCATTAACTTTCACATTTGTATTAATTGTGACACTCAAATCCATCGCGGTGACATTAACTGTCGGTACGCGCACTGATATCGCTTCAAATTTGTTAGAAAATTTCGGAAAGATCCTTTCAATTCCTTTGTGCAACTTGGTGTCCACTGGAATGATGGATTGGCTTGCGGAACGTGTTCGACGCAAATCGGTGTGGTAGGCATCAATCACTTGTTGATCATTCATTGACGAGTGAATGGTGGTAATGGTTCCTGAATCGATACCAAACGCTTCATCAAGCACTTTAATAATCGGTACAATGCAGTTGGTGGTACAGGATCCGTTTGACACAATGCGATGTTCTGCGGTTAGCGTCTCATGGTTGACCCCATAAATGATCGTATTATCCAGATCATGTGAGCCGGGATGTGAAAAGAGTACCTTCTTTGCGCCTGCCTCAATGTGCTCCAAACCATCGGCTTTTGAGCCATACACACCCGTGCAGTCGAGCACAATATCAACGCCTAAATCGCGCCATGGCAGAAGTTTGATTTCACTAAGGTGCAAAATTCGAATCGAGTCATGCTCATCCAGCCCATGATGAACATAGATATGCTCTTGATCATTGGTGATCTTTTTACCAAATCGACCATGAGTAGTGTCGTATTGCAGTAGGTGCGCCATGGCATCAGGTAGCGCCAGCTCATTCACCGCCACCACTTTTATCTGCTGACTTTTTCCACTTTCATATATCGCACGCAGCACGTTGCGCCCGATACGCCCAAAACCATTGATCGCGACTTTAAGCATCATTCCATCGTCTTAACTTTTTTCGTGGTACAGATAGTAACCGATAGCGACCAAGAGCAACACCCCAAGCCATCAGTTGTCGCAAAAGATTCCGTTTCTAAACGGACTCAAGGTACAAGCAACGGCGGCTACGACAAGAAAGATGACCATAAAAAATGGCTCACCAAACGGGAGCCATTTCATTTGCGGTATTGATGGTTTAAAAGTTAACGTCAATACCTAACCAATAACGACGTCCATCTTCTACATAGCCATATTCTTGGTATGAAATTTCTTCATCGAGTAGATTGTAAATCGCACCTTTCAAGCTTACTTGAGAAGAAAGCGCGTAAGTGATGCCAGTATCGATGAACTGATAAGCTGGCTCAATCAAGCTGCTACGAGAAGGGCCAGTGACTGGGTTGCTCTCTTTTCCACGATAAGTCAGCTTCAACCAACTGCTCAGGTTGTCAGTCGCTTGCCAATCAATATCAGCGCTGAAGCGATGTTCAGGTTGTTGCTCAAGTGGCATACCTTGATATTTTCCGGTTTTTTGCTCTGAGTCAGTAAAGGTATAACTCGCGTTGAAATAAACCGTTTCTGTGATAGGTAAACCGAGCGTACTTTCAACTCCACGCGTGTACGCTTCATCAACGTTCACTCGATAAGTGGGATCAGAACCCCACTCGTTCGGGCCTGCAGTACAGACGTTGCTTGGGCACACAACACGGGTAATTTTGTCTTTAAAATCATTATGGAAGAAAGTCAAACTCGCGTTAAGACCCGCTCCATTTTGGTACATCAACCCTAACTCTTTGTTGATTGAAGTTTCGGGTTTTAAATCTGGGTTGCCGTAGATATTACCGCCACCACTCACTTGCGCCCAATTTGGCGTGACTTCTCTGAGCTGCGGTGAACGGAAACCCGTTGCCACGCCACCTTTCAGAATCCACGCTGGATTGATGGTCCACACGCCATACGCTCTTGGGCTAAAATGAGAACCATAATTTTCATCGTGGTCAACACGGCCACCTAAGGTTAGGTTAAACGACTCGGTCATGCGCCACTCGTCTTCAACAAACGCCGCCCATTGAGTGCTTTCAATCTGAGTTAAATCAGAGGCTTTATTTGAGGTGAAATCTTCTAACTTTGAATGTGAAGCCTCAATGCCTACGGTTGCTGTATTGTTAGTCAATGGCACCACTAAGCTTGATTTAGCTACCGTATTGATGATTTCCATTTCACGGCTTTTATTATTACTTACTTCACGTTGGACATAAGTATCCGACACACCATAGTCGCCCCAATCCCCTTGGTGAGAAAGGGAAATATAGGTTCTACGGTATTCGTTTAAGCTGTCTTCGCACCCACCTTTACAACCTGTCGTTGGCACGGATAACCCTACATTGCCTCGGCGATCTTGTGCGGAAGTACCCACTTCAAAAGTCAGATCATGCTGCTCATTAAGTTGGTAGTTCAACTTTGAAGTTAAACTTTTTAAGCTTTTGTCTTGGTAGCCACGTTCAATCTTATCTTCATCGCGTTCGGTACTCTGTCCATAAACTTGCAGAGAAAGATTGTCGGCCAGTGGCCCTGTCAGGAAGAAGTTGACGCTGTTCTGATCGCCAGAATCGCGATTTTCTTGGAAAACCGTATCCAACTGAACACTGCCTGACCACTCTTGATTATCTTTTCGTGTGATGATGTTGATCACACCACCAATGGCATCTGAACCATACAAAGTCGACATTGGGCCACGAATCACTTCAATTCGTTCAATGGCTTGCAGTGGTGGCATCCATCCCTGCTCAATACCTGGGCCATCACTATTTGGTCGAGTTTGACGTGAAGATTGACGCTTACCATCGACTAACATCAAAGTGTAGTTTGAACTCATACCGCGCAAGCTGATGTCTGTTTTGTCACCACCTCCAGTCACCAACACGCCCGGCACACTGCGCAGTGCATCGGTTACATCACGATAATAACGTGATTGCAACTCTTCTCGTGTAATCACACTGATACTCGCTGGAGCCTGCGCTTGTGTTTGTTCAAAACCAGCCGCCGTCACCACTAATTTCTCATAAGATTGAATTTCTTCAGCGAACACGTGTGATGAGGTGAATAACCCGAGCGCTGCAGTAATTGCAACATTCAGCGGATTGAGTCTGGACATGTACCACTCCTTTAAATGATAATGATTATTAATTTCAGGAGTGGATTATTCATAATTTTGATGATTGAGATAGATAGACAGATGGAATGGTCGATACCGAATATGGAACACAGTGATGATTAGATTAAAAGGCCATTTTACTTATGCATGATTTCAGTGCGATCAAAGCTTTCCATGCTCTCTGTCAATACAAAAGCCTGACTGCGGCGGCGAAAGCGCTGGAACAGCCTAAGTCCACCCTCAGTCGACGTTTGGCGTCTTTGGAAAACGATCTCGGACAAGCCTTAATTGCTCGGCAAGGCAACCGTCTAACTTTGACTAAAGCTGGGCAAGTTTTTGCAGTTTATACAGAACAACTGCTTGAATTAGCAGAAAAAAGCCATGAAGCACTGCAAGAGTTTAATAACCAAATCAGCGGTGAAATGACCTTGGTGGTTCATCCGAACTTAATTCGTGGCTGGTTGAGCAACGTATTGGATGAGTTCATGCAAACCCATACCGAAATCAACATTCGACTCTACAGCCAATATGTGGCAGAAGAGTCGCATCTTGAGCCTGATTTATTGATTTGGATTGGCCCGTTTGCTCAACAAGGCTGGAGACGTGAATTGCTCGGCCATTGGCAATATTCACCTTATGCGTCGCCACACTATCTTGCCAATAACGACATGCCAGAGCATCCACAGGATCTAGTCAAACATCCTTGGATTGATTTTATCGCTTTTCGCCAAGAAGCTTTGGCTCTCATCCATCCTATTCACGGCAGCTATCTTTTACCTGCGCTCACAAGCCGCTTGCAGAGTGATAATTTAGCTATGCAAGCGGATGCGATAGCCAAAGGAAGAGGCATCGGCTTACTGCCGACATGGTTTGCCAAAGGCTTTGAACAAGCGCACCCAAACAGTGTGCAAGCATGTTTGCCAGAATGGTTGTCGCCACCCACTGAAATTAGTTGTCATTATCCAGCAGGCAGACATCCGCTCAAACTGCGTCTGTTTATCGACGCGCTACGTCAAGCCTGTCCTGAGGAATGGAAAGCACCATAAACATCAAGATCAAAAAAGCCCAGCGAGTCATTCGCTGGGCTTTTACATTAAAAATAAGAAGACTTAAGCAAGCAGTTCTTGTGCTTGTTTCACCACGTTTTCAGTTGTAAAGCCGAACATTTTAAACAGTTGATCCGCCGGTGCTGACTCACCAAAGGTAGTCATACCGATAATCTTGCCGCCAAAACCCACGTACTTGTACCAGAAATCCGCGATACCTGCTTCAATAGCGATACGCTTAGTCACGGCTGCTGGTAGTACGGCTTCGCGGTAGGCTGCGTCTTGTTTATCAAACGCATCGGTCGATGGCATCGAAACTACGCGCACTTTCTTACCTTCTGCTGTAAGTTGCTCTGCGGCTTTTACCGCCAGTTCAACTTCAGAGCCAGTGGCAATCAGGATAAGCTCAGGCT
>NZ_CAWNMR010000017.1:0-50865 GCF_963875615.1 Vibrio sp. V09_P4A23P171 | reverse complement strand
GTAATTTTAAAGCTATTGTTGTTCCAACAGAACAACAATGAATTGACTGTGCCAAAATCAAGTAAACTTGATTCTGATTGGTCACTCAGTTCATTGATAAATCTTTTTTGATTATCATCAACGAGTGCCCACACAGATTGATAGGTTTATATTGTTAAAGAGCGTTCCTGTCGAACAAGACCGTTAAGTCCGTGTCGCTAGGGGTGCGAATAATACGCTTTAGCTTTTAAGAGTCAAGAGTTATTTTTAACTATCTTTCTCTTTCAACTAGTAACTCGTTTGTGAGGCTTGCCTCACTCCGTGTCAGTGAGGCGGCATTATAGGGAGGTTTTACAATGTGACAAGTTCTTTTTTAAAATCACCCTTCATTCGCTTAAAAAGCCACCAATGTCGCGTTTTATTGAATAAAACTTCAACATTTGAAGGTTATCACAGCAATTGGTTGGAAAAACACCAAGCATAAACGTAAGATTGATGTGTCTATTTTGTTAATCCTAGACATCCTTCTTCTTTTACTTGATATGTAGTATTCCAATATGAACTCTAATAAATCGATTTTACTGGTTGCATCTCTTGCAATAATAGGCGCAATCCTTTTTTCTCTGGTCGCGCTTTCTCCCGCAATTACTTTTGTTCTTGGTGTTGTCTCTTCCGCTCTTGTTTTTAAATTTTTTGGCAGCAAAACGCTAACCGATGATGAGGAGTCAAAACTCTCAACGAAAACACTGTATGTCGGTAACTTGCCATACAAAGCGAATGAAGCTCATGTTCGTGAACTTTTTGCCAAATATGGAGAAGTCTTTGCCGTACGTTTGATGAAAGATAAGCGGACAGGCAAAAGGCGTGGATTTGGCTTTGTTGTGATGGCTTCTGCGAATGTAGATAGTGCTATTTCAGCTTTAAATGAGAAAGACTATATGCAGCGTACATTGAAGGTACGTGTGGCGAATGATCCTAAACATCCTGATGACGATATGTTTGAACAGGAGTAAAACCTAAGTGAGCTAATCGGCTATTGAGCGCGCTTTCTTCCCAAGGAGGTGCGCTTGATAATATCTTGTGTTGTTTGATTTTGCATTGTGGCTCGCTTTTCACACCCAATAGCTCTTGCACACGACGAGCAATAGCTTCTCCGGAATCAACTAGCACGACACTCTTCCCTAATACGGCTTGGATCTCTTCTTTTATTAATGGGAAGTGTGTACAGCCAAGGACCGCCACATCAATACGGTTCACCAAAGGGCTAAGAATCTCTTTTAATTCTGCAAGATCGACAGCTTTGCCCCTCAATTTTTCTTCTGCCATATCCACTAAGCGCGTTGACCCTAGCAATTCAACATTCTTGTCAGATGAGAAATCTCGAATCAAATCGTGAGTGTATTGACGAGTGATAGTCGCTGGGGTAGCAATGAGTCCCACGGCTTTATTTGCCAGTGACGAGGCCGGTTTAATCGCAGGGACAACCCCCACAACTGGTACAGCAAGACAAGAACGCAGCTTGGGTAAGACGATGGTGCTTGCGGTATTACAAGCAATAACGACCAAATCAATGCGCTCTTTCACAACGACATCGCTTACCAACCTAACCACACGCTTAATTAACACCTCTTGATTGAGCTCTCCATAAGGATAAGCTTCATTGTCAAACAGGTAGATGTAGTTTAATTGTGGTAGTTTGGCTTGGACCTCTTGATAAACCGATAACCCACCAACACCAGAGTCAAAGATAAGCACATTAAGCTGAGACGGTTGCGACACTCTGAGCACCTTATAATGAAAACGTTCCGATCATACTCGCTCTTTATCAATTGGCAATGCTCTTGCTCGGTATCTTTGGTGACAAAAACGTTCCCCCAGTTGGAGATACGTCAACTCTAACTCCAGTGTTCCACCCAAAAAACAGGGCGCGTCGGTGACCAGTGTATGAAACTCGCCATTTTCGCCACACGGGTCAACCTCTGCTGGTAAAGAATCAATAAACGCTCGTCCATAAGGTTGTCCACAATAGTCTGTCGTGAGGCTGTGACCATCTGTCGTCATCACCATGGTTTGGATGCCGCGATTTATGATCTCTCGCGCAAGAGCGCTACTATCTTCACCTAACAAGGGCAACACACACTCCCAGCCAGCCGGTTCAATATAGCTTTTGCGATACTCCGCAATGCCGTTACAGAACATATCGCCAAAAGCAACGGCGTCTATCTCTAATCCACTTTGTTTTAATGCGCTGATGATGGTCGATTGATAAAGCTCGTTACTTGGAAATACGGCAGGCAGCTCTATTTTGACAACGGGTAATTTTAAAAGTCGTGCTTGTAGCTCAATTACATACAAAGGGGTGGCGTGAAAGGGCACTTCATCTTCAACATAAGTGGTAAAAATGCCCACCACACAATAACGGCTATCTTCCAGTAATCGCTCTAAAGTGAGGGTTGAATCTTTTCCGCTAGACCAACTGACGATAACGTTCTTTTTCATCATCACACTCGCAAAGTAAAAACCGCCCACAGGCGGTTTCAAAAATCAGAATTGGTAAGTAGCATTTACGTAATATGTACGCTCTGGAGATGGGTATCCACCAGCTGTCTCGTACTCTTCATCAGTAAGGTTCTCGACTCGACCGTTTAAAGTAAGATTTTCATTTACGTAGTAGTTAACTGAAACATCAAACAAACTGTATGCAGCCAACTCTTCAGAGAAGTCTGGTCGCTCACCGACGTATTGGTACCCCAATGACAAATCAACATCATCGAAACTAGCTACCGCGTTATACTTATAAATCTTCTTAGCACGGCGGACTAACTGTTCACCAGATTGGTCTTTTGGATCTTGGAAGTTAGCGCTCACTTGGTGGTTAATAAAGCCTGTATCAAAACCGACAACCATTTCCACACCACGTAATTGGCTTTCACCATCAGTGTTGTAATACTTACTCGTCGCGTAATTATAATCAATTAAGTCTTCAACGTTTGTATCGTATCCAGTAATTGACCAATCAACCTCTTGGATTAAACCACTAAAAGTTAATTCAAATGAATCCGCTTTCTCGGCTTCTAGCTTGTCATTACCGTAGTAACTATATAGTTGATACAAGTTCGGAGCTTTAAACGATGTACCATAGGCAGCCTTAACCACAAGCCATTCTGCGTAACGATAACCTAACCCTGTGTTATACGTTGTTTCAGTACCAAACTGTTCATTGTCATCAGCACGAATGCTCAACTCACCAAACACTTTGTCCGCATCTGCGTTTAATGCAGTGAAGTATGCAACATTGGTTCGATCATATTCAGTATTCGATGGCTTAACGATGTAGGCCTCATCTCGCCAATCAACACCACCACTTAACGTCAGTGCTGAAGTAACTTTGTATGAGTTTACCCATTGAACATTAAGTTGCTCAAGCTCATCAGACGTAGCCGAAGAAGAGTTCTTACCTAGAGACTTTTCGTAATTCCAGTTGTCTTGGTTTTGATAATTAACTAGGAATTCAGACTTTAGCTCACTGCCATTAAATTTAACGCCAGCAGCAACAGTAGAGTTTTGTACTTCAGCTTCTTTGTAAGAGTGGACAGGGTTGCCGGTATTATAATCAACATACGAACCATCATATTGAGAGATAGTCTCGAACATTCGGAAATTCGCAAAGCCACTCCACTGTTGGTCGAAGTTATGTACGTACCCGAGCAAAGCATTACGTGATTCAAACCCATGACGGCCACCATCGTTTACTCCGGGCATTGGGTGAACGTTATAGCCCTCATCAGAATCGTAACCAACCGATGCGTTTAAATGACCGTTCTCGCCAACTTTAGTACCACTAACAAAACTTAATTCTTCATAATCACGGCTGCCTAATCCTGCACTCACTACAGTTTCTTCATTGTCAGAACTGACAACTGTAATGATATTAATCACACCACCAATCGCCTCTGAACCATACATAGCAGCACGAGCACCTCGTACATACTCTACTCGGTCAACAAATGCGATTGGCAGTTGGCTGAAATCGACACCACCTTTTGCAGCGCGAGCAAAACGAATGCCGTCAATTAAGACAAGAACCTGATCAGAGTTAGCACCTCGAACAAAGATCGAAGCTTGCTGGCCTCTACCACCATTCTGTGTAACTTGAATACCCGTTAATCGTTTGAATACATCAGTTAGTGACTTAGCTTGAATACGGGCTATATCTTGACGTGTCACAACCTCCACTTGAGCAACAACACTTTCGGTACTTTGCTCAAAACGGTTAGCCGTAACCACCATGGTTTCGTCAGCAGATGCTTCTTGGGCGTGTAAATTGGAGATAAGTGAAAGCAGCGATGCTACAGCCGCCGCTAAAAGGGATTTATTCATATTGTGATCCTAATTCGCGTAAGTCCTACCAAATCAACCAAAAGGTGGCATAGATTTGGCTGCTGGCAGGTATTCGGACTTGAGAGCTCTTGACCTACTAACCCGACTTCCCACAGCATTTTCCTGCAGTGTCATATTGGGTGTTCGTTCTCTCTTACCGCTGCGCGTCAGTTCTGGATTCACACCAGATTCCCTTTTCGGCCATCTATACCGCTAGATAGCACCAGCTGAGGGCGATACTATGGCTCTACTGATAATTTGTCTAGTACTGATTGGTGTCAGCTATTTTTGTTAGCTCGCAATTAATGACTAATTCAGGACAAAACTGGACAAGCGCGAGGGATTGAATAAAATCTGCGCTCTTTATTATTTGAATGCACCATACCCAAGCAAAGGTAATACCATGGCGACTCTTGATGTAAACCCACAACACTACCAGCAACAGTTGGCGGAAAAGACCGAGCGTCTGACCCAAATGTTCGCACAATACAACATGCCTCAGTTGGAAGTGTTTGAATCACCAGAGCAGCATTACCGTATGCGTGCAGAATTTCGAGTTTGGCACGAAGGTGATGAGCTTTATTACATCATGTTCAACCAAGAAACGCGTGAAAAATACCGCGTTGACCAGTTTCCTGCGGCCAGTCGTTTAATTAATGATTTGATGCCACTTTTGGTCGATGCACTTAAAGGCAGCGACTCACTGCGTCGTAAACTTTTCCAAGTCGATTTTCTCTCCACTCTTAGTGGTGAAGTACTGGTTTCTCTGCTTTATCATCGCCAACTCGATGAAGAATGGATAACCCAAGCAAAAGCATTAAAACAGCGTCTCAATGATGAGGGATTCAACCTCAATTTGATTGGCCGTGCACGTAAAATGAAAGTCGTGCTCGATCGAGATTTTGTGATTGAGAAACTGAACGTACATGGTCAAAGTTACATTTATCAACAAGTGGAAAACAGCTTTACTCAACCAAATGGTACTGTCGCACAAAAAATGTTGGAATGGGCCGTTGACTGCACGCAAGAGAGCCAAGGCGATTTATTGGAGCTCTACTGTGGGAATGGTAACTTTTCACTGGCATTGGCGAAAAATTTCGAGCGAGTGCTCGCAACCGAATTAGCCAAACCTTCTGTTGATTCCGCGCAATACAACATTGCGGCGAATAAAATAGACAATGTGCAAATCATCCGCATGTCTGCCGAAGAGTTTACTCAAGCGATGGAAGGTCAACGTGAGTTTCGTCGTTTACAACAAGCGGGAGTTGATCTCAAAAGCTATCGTTGCAACACCATTTTTGTTGACCCACCGCGCTCGGGTATGGATATCGATACCTGTAAAATGGTGCAAGGCTACGAGCGGATTGTGTATATCTCCTGCAACCCAGAAACCTTAAAAGAGAATTTAGACACTCTATGTGAAACACACAAAGTGACTCGTTTCGCTCTATTCGACCAATTCCCTTACACCCACCACATGGAAGCAGGTGTGATGCTGGAGAAAATTAAATAAGACTTTTAATCGGTATTTAAATTTCGATTTAATCGGCTTTCACGCATTCGTACTGACAACATTACCTATCATGCTGCTCGCTCTGACTAACGGTTTAATCAGGGCGGGCGATGCAGAGCCCATACGATAACCGTTGAGATCACCGCTTACCTTCTGTCCCCAATGCAGAATCTCTGCATACTCACCCAATTCTACAATCAGTAGAGCCTGCCCACCGGTTAATTCAATCAATGGTTATCTGTCATTTTGTCTGACTTTGAAGCAGGAAATTACATCGCATCACAATGAATCGAGCAAAATAATCAGTGAGCCAAACCAAATTCATGGGAACGTTTACAGATTGATTTTGATATAAACGTCAGATCCAAAGCCAATCTCATCAAGGAAAGTTCATCACTCGCCGTTAAAATTGCTTAAAAGTACATTCCAGAGAGGATGATCACACGAAAGAAGAATAAATCCGTTATTACTATGAAAATATAAACCCCACCATGGAAACGTTTCCACATTTTATTTACACTGAGTAGCAAGTTAGGACTCAAAAAATAAAACGATTAGCTACTCTATGTATGGCACTGTTTTTGGCCGCGTTTGCGTCGATTACCAGAGCAAAAAAGTCATCCATTACGGTATTCACTACCGTAGCTCAACACGGTTAGAAACAAAAAATAAAGTAGGAAAACCATGAAGGCATTTTCAGATATTCTCCAACGACGTGACTGGGAAACCCCGCAATCAGTGAATATTCACTGCTTAAAAGCACACAGCCCACTTTCCAGTTACCGAGATATTGACCATGCCCGTGACGGCGTTTACGCCCAACGTCAATCGCTGAATGGCCAATGGAAATTCAAAGTGTTCGACTCGCCAGAACAAGTCGAAGGCGAGTTTATTCAAACCAAATTCAATGACACGAACTGGGATGAAATAACGGTTCCTTCCAACTGGCAGCTACAAGGCTACGACAAACCAATTTACACCAACGTAAAATACCCGTTTGAAGTAAACCCTCCATTCGTACCCGCTGAAAACCCGACAGGTTGTTACCGCACTACGATTTCCCGCTCAGAAGCCGATCTTGCCAATACCCAGCGCATCATCTTCGATGGTGTGAACTCAGCATTCCACCTATGGTGCAACGGCACTTGGGTGGGATACAGCCAAGATAGCCGCTTGCCTTCCGAATTCGACTTATCGCCCTACCTAGTGGCTGGCGAGAATACACTTGCCGTGATGGTGATGCGTTGGTGTGATGGCAGCTACCTAGAAGACCAAGACATGTGGTGGCTAAGTGGTATTTTCCGCGACGTAACTTTGCTTTCTAAACCGCAATACTGCATTGAAGATGTATTCGTCACGCCAGATTTGGATGCGTGTTATCGCGATGGTTCACTATCAATCGTGACGCACATTTCAGCGCCAGATTGTTACCAAGTGCAAGTGCAGCTCTTTGATGGTGAATGCGCGGTGACTGAGCCGCGAATTGATCGCCCGCACAACCGCCGTATTGACGAGCGAGGCACATACGATGACGTGGTATTTCAAACATTGCATGTGCGTGAGCCAAACAAATGGAGCGCAGAAACCCCCAATCTATACCGCCTAGTCGTTTCACTATTAGATGAAAACGGCATACATCTAGAGAGTGAAGCCTATCATGTGGGCTTTCGCAAAGTGGAAATCACTGATGGTCAGTTGAAACTCAACGGCAGGCCTTTGCTGATCCGTGGCGTTAACCGTCATGAGCATCATCCAGAGCTTGGGCATGTGATGACAGAAGAAGACATGATCCGCGACATCTGTTTGATGAAGCAATACAATTTCAACGCGGTACGTACAGCGCACTACCCAAATCACCCTCGTTGGTACGAACTGTGTGACCAATACGGCTTGTACGTGTGCGATGAAGCGAACATCGAAACCCATGGCATGCAGCCGATGAATCGCCTTTCGAGCAATCCACAATGGGCGCACGCATACATGAGCCGCTACACCCAAATGGTGATGCGCGATAAAAACCATCCTTCTATCATCATCTGGTCTTTGGGTAACGAGTCTGGCCACGGCAGCAACCACAATGCAATGTACGCTTGGTCGAAAAACTACGATCCGTCGCGTCCTGTTCAATATGAAGGTGGCGGTGCCAATACCGCTGCAACTGACATCATTGCGCCTATGTACGCCCGTGTGAATACAACGATTGCAGATGAAGCAGTACCAAAATGGCCAATCAAAAAATGGATTTCTCTACCCAACGAAACTCGCCCACTGATCTTATGTGAATACGCCCACGCAATGGGTAACAGTTTGGGGAGTTTTAATGAATATTGGGATGCATTCCGCGAGTTTCCTCGCCTTCAAGGCGGCTTTATCTGGGATTGGGTAGACCAAGGCTTGAGCCAATGGGACGAGAACGGCCAACACTTCTGGGCTTACGGTGGCGATTTTGGCGATAAAATCAATGACCGCCAGTTCTGCATCAACGGGTTGATCTTCCCAGATCGCACTGTGCATCCAACATTGGAAGAAGCCAAATACTGCCAGCGTATGATTCGCGTGTCGCTGCAAGAACAAGTGAAAGGATTCTGTCATCTATTAGTAACTAACGAAAACCTATTTCGTGCAACGGACAACGAGCAATTGAACTGGTCACTTTTGGAAGATGGCAAATTGATTCAATCTGGCTCAGTGGTGCTGAACATCAAAGCCGATAGCCAAGCAACCGTAGAGATTGCTTTTGAATTTACACCTAAAGCAGAAGCGCGATACCACTTGAATACTGACATCACCTTAGTGGCTGAAACACTTTGGGCACCCGCGGGACATGTGAGCGCTTCTGAGCAATTTGCGCTACGCAATACCGCAGGTCTCGCCATGCCTAAATTGGAAACACAACCAGCCCCAGCGATAAGCCAGCAAAAAGGCATGATCGTAGTCACCAGCCTAGATGAGAAGCATCAATGGTGCTGGGATAGTCAAACAGGCTTGATGATTGATTGGCAAGTCGATGGCAAAGCGCAAATGCTGGCGGCACCGCAAGATAACTTCTTCCGTGCGCCACTGGATAACGATATTGGTGTGAGTGAAGTGGATAACGTAGATCCAAACGCTTGGGTATGCCGTTGGGATATGGCTGGTATTGGCCAATGGAAACGCGAATGTGTCAATTGCCATAGCGACATGTTGGCGCATGCCGTGCAAGTAACATCCACTTTCGCTTACCAATTCAACGGTGCCGTGCAAGCCATCACCACTTGGACGCATACGCTGAAAAACAGTGGCGAAATGCAGCTGACCGTTGATGTGACACTTGCCGATGATCTACCACCCATGCCACGTATCGGCTTGGAGTTGCAATTGCCATTGCATGAGCAGAGTACACCAATCACTTGGCAAGGTTTAGGTCCGTTTGAGAACTACCCAGACCGCCTATCTGCAGCACGTTTTGGCTTGCACACGCAAACGCTAGAAGAGATGCACACTCCGTATATTTTCCCAACCGACAGTGGCTTACGTTGTGGAACTCAATGGCTGCAAGTGAACGAACTGGTGATATCTGGCGATTTCCAATTTAGTGTCAGTCAATATGCTCAACAGACGCTGGCAAAAGCAAAACACACCTGTGATTTAATGGCAGAAAAAACCATTTATGTGCGCCTAGACCATCAGCACATGGGCGTGGGTGGTGATGATTCTTGGAGCCCTAGTGTGCACAAAGAATTCCAGCTAACTGGCAATAATTACGTTTACCGAATATCGTTCAAACCAATTTTGCATCGTATTTAAAAACGCACCGATAACGGCTATCGATACTTACAACGATTACGTGGCAGCGGGATGCATGACGCTACGACAAGAAAACGGCGTCCACATCCCTGTGATATGTCTTTGATAGGCTTGGATGACGGTCACATCGCACGCTATATCTACCTAGTCATTGATGACTTAGTCGGTGCGATGGCGACCAAGAAAACCCAATTTTCTTCCAACCCAGAGTAGCAACAACAGCAGTACGAGAATGGCGAAAAAGTTAGAACCAGAATCTGGATATTGTGCTTTGATAAATGCCGAATGACCAAAAGCACCGACAAAGAAACAGGCAAGCGCTACCAATGGAAGATCTTCCGCCACCGGATGGCGCAAATATTCTTGATACAACGCCTGCACAGAAAGCACTAATGCAATCAATGGGAAAATGGAGAACGGAACTTGGCTAATGGTTACCCAAGACAACAAGGCATCGCCGCACATACCTGCGATGAGCGCTAGCACAAGTGTTTTTCTTTCCGAACCACGATGGGTTGTGTTGTTTTCATTCGACATTACTCTATCCCCCCTTTGAGCCGATTACGTTCACGTTCTTTGCGATACCAAAATGCCCCTTTGGCTAGCATTCGCAACTGCATGATCAAACGTTCAGCAAGCTCATCTCGCTCACGTCGATCTAAATCTAAAGCTTCAGCGCCGGAGCTGAACACCAAAATAACGGAAGCTTCGGCCTGAGTTAATGCCTCGTCACGACCCATGCCTATCGTCATCAAATACTCGGTGAGCTCTGCGGAAAAGTGCTGTATTTCTCGCACTACCGCGGCACGAAACTCGCAAGAAGTACCTGAGCGTTCTCGCAGTAATAAGCGAAACACATTGGGACTACTTTCAATAAATTCCATGAAGGTTTCAACCGACGTGCGAATCACACTGCCCTCTTTGACAATGCGCTGCCGTGCTTGGCGCATCAATTGGCGCAGCAGTAAACCGCCTTCATCAACCATGGTTAAACCCAACTCATCCATATCTTTAAAATGTCGATAGAATGAGGTGGGCGCAATCCCCGCCTCGCGGGCCACTTCTCGTAAACTTAAGTTAGAAAAACTCCGATCGGCACTTAATTGGCTAAATGCTGCATCAATCAATGAACGACGTGTTTTTTCTTTTTGTAATGCGCGAATTCCCATCGATTTCATATTAAGTCGCTTCTCTTTTACTATCTGAGCCATACTATAACGTGATTGAGCACGTTGTCTAAGCCACAACATCGCCTCTTTGGACAAAGTGACCAATTAAACAGTCACCTAACCTAATTTCAATCACTCGCCACAGTAAGATGGGCAAAGCAATAGCATAAAGTGGCATTTTCACCTCTCGAGCGTGATCCTCTCCACTCTCTGATGGCAACATCGTTTACCGCACTGATGGATCAGTTAAAATCTCGCTACAGCAATGTTAAACAAATACAACAAGGAATAGAGTATGGCGAACCAAAACCACTTCGATGTCATCGTAATTGGTAGCGGCCCGGGCGGAGAAGGCGCCGCAATGGGTTTGACTAAAGCGGGGTTTAATGTCGCCATTATCGAAAAAGAGAGTAGTGTTGGCGGAGGTTGTACCCATTGGGGCACCATTCCCTCCAAGGCGTTACGCCATGCGGTCAGCCGCATCATCGAATTCAACAGTAACCCTCTATTTTGTAAAAACAACACCAGTATTCATCTCACTTTCTCTGATATTTTAGGCCATGCTAAATCTGTGATTGATAAACAGACGCGCTTGCGCCAAGGCTTTTACGATCGCAATCAGTGTACGCTGATTTTTGGTAACGCTAAGTTTACCCACAAAAATACCGTGGCGGTTACGCACGCTGACGGCAGCATCGAAAAATACAGCGCCGACAAATTTGTGATTGCGACTGGCTCACGCCCTTATCAACCTGATGATGTTGATTTTACTCATGAACGAGTTTATGACAGCGATTCGATTCTCTCGCTTAAACACGATCCTCGCCACATCATTATTTATGGTGCAGGCGTCATTGGTTGCGAATACGCTTCGATTTTCCGAGGCTTAGGGGTCAAAACTGACCTCATCAATACCCGTGACCGCTTACTTTCGTTTCTGGATAACGAAACGTCTGATGCACTCTCGTACCATTTTTGGAACAGCGGCATTGTGATTCGTAATGATGAAACCCATGAAAAGATTGAAGGCACTGACGATGGTGTGATCGTTCACTTGCAATCGGGCAAAAAAATGAAAGCCGACTGTATCTTGTACGCCAATGGACGCACGGGCAACACTGACAAATTGAACCTCAAAGCGGTGGGCCTGAATGCCGACTCACGTGGCCAACTGGCCGTCAATCGTAACTATCAAACCTCGGTGGAGCACATCTACGCAGTCGGTGATGTAATTGGCTACCCAAGCCTTGCGAGCGCAGCCTATGATCAAGGTCGATTTGTCGCTCAAGCGATTGCTCATGGTCAAGCGCAAGGGCACTTAATTGATGACATTCCAACTGGGATTTACACCATTCCTGAAATCAGTTCAGTGGGCAAAACAGAGCAAGAACTCACCGCGGCCAAAATTCCGTATGAGGTTGGCCGCTCTTCGTTTAAACACCTCGCACGAGCACAAATTTCTGGCAAAGATATCGGCAGCTTGAAAATTTTGTTTCACCGAGAGACAAAAGAAATTTTAGGTATTCATGTGTTTGGAGAACGCGCGGCTGAAATAATCCATATCGGACAGGCAATTATGGAGCAAAAAGGCGAAGCCAATACCCTCGAATATTTCGTCAATACCACCTTCAATTATCCAACCATGGCCGAAGCCTACCGCGTGGCGGCGTTAAATGGCCTGAATCGATTGTTCTAATCATCGACCTAATTCTGCCTGCTAATGGAATGAAAGCCGCTAACGAGTGCGGCTTTCTTTTTGGTAACCTAGTGAGTGAAGTGCTTAGGGATAGATTCGGTGATCAAGTGAGAAAAACACCGCGTCGCCATTGTGAGATAAAGACCACACCTAAACTGATGCCGCGCATCGCCATAAAGCTGATCATCGCCATCCACAGGGCGTGATTACCCAAAGACTGAGCCAGATAGAAAACGCTGAAAAAACTGCACATCGCGACAAACATGCTGTTGCGCATCTCTTTACCTTTGGTCGCGCCGATAAAAATACCATCCAATAAAAAACACCACATCGCGGTTAACGGCATCGCCACCAGCCACGGTAGATAACGGTTAGCCGCTTGCTGAACTGCGTTAATGTCAGTGATCAGCGTGATCAACGCCGATCCCCACACCGCAAACATCACCGTTAACGCTAAACAGATTAGCGCACTCCAGAAAAAACTGCCGATCAGAGCACTTTTGAGCTGCGTCTCACTTTTTGCACCAATCGCTTTGCCAACCATGGCCTCCATCGCATAAGCAAAACCATCCATGCCATAGGAGATCATCATCAAAAAACTCATTAAGACAGCGTTAGCCGCCACGGTTTGATCACCAAAGGCCGCCCCTTGAAAGGTCATAAAGCTAAACGCCGCCTGCAAACAGAGTGAACGCAGGAAAATATCGCGATTCAATTTCACAAAGCGGCTAAGACCTTGTGTCACTAAAACACCTAGCTGCAGTGGCGAAGGGAGTTGATGCCACAACCAATAGCGCCAAACACACAATAAGCCAAAGCTCATGCCCGCATAATCGGCGATAACCGATGCCAGCGCAGCACCTTCCACTTTCCAGCCGAAACCCAACACAAACAGAATATCCAACGCGATGTTGGTTAAGTTAGTGATGATCACCATCCACATCGGCGCTTTAGCATTTTGCGTGGCTAACAGCCAGCCGAGCAGTACAAAGTTGGCCAATGCGGCGGGCGCACTCCACGCTCGAATCACAAAATACTGCAACCCATATTGCTTTACTTGCTCACTGGCACTGCTGGCTGAAAAAATCGCATCGCCAATCCATCGATGCAGAATCAAAAACAACAACGCAAATGCCAGTGCCATCAAGAGCCCTTGCAACAAGACTAACGCCAGTTTTTGTGGCGACTGTTCACCGTATGCTTGCGCCGCAAGGCCTGTGGTCGACATTCTTAAAAAGCCGAGTAACCAGAAAGTGACACTGACTACCGTACCGCCAAGCGCCACTCCACCTAAATACCAAGCGTGTTCCAGATGACCGATCACCGCCGCATCAACTAAACCTAACAGCGGTACAGTAATATTGGACAGCACCATAGGTATCGCCAGTAGCAACACTTGCCGATGTACGGAACGATTCGATAACGTTTGTAAAATAGATTGCAACACGTTGACCTCTCATGGGTGAGAGCAAAGTGTAGCGGAGTGATAGGAGGACGGCTAGCGGTTACTCACCAACGGACATAAACTAAAACGGGTGTTAAGCGCAGCTTGTAAACCATCACCTTACTTAACCAACGTTGCCATAATTTCCAGCGGCCACAATGTTGATCGAGCGGTGAAAACGTTTTTGCCGACGAAGCCCAAGGCAAGACATTGAGTACCGCTTCGGTTGGATTAGCAAAACCATGTCCGTAATGGCCTGAGCCCATTTTCTGACCTAAAGTGGAAGCAGTTTTGTCTCCAGCCAGCATTAAACAAGCCGCCGCATTAGAAAAATGCAAACCCAATGCGCGGATAAAATAGGTGAGTTGCTGCGCCGTACAATCTAATAACGCATGCTCACAAACGATTAAAACGGCGGAGGACTCCGCAATAGGCAATGCATCCAACCACTGAAGATCATCGACACTGCCACACACATGTTGATAACGCTCACTGCGATGAAACAATTTCTGCCGCCACAGCAGGTTTTCGGTGATATCGAGTTCTATCCAATGGCAGCGCCCGTTGTCTACCCGATAAAAACGGGTATCTAACCCAGCACCGACATTAATGATCCATCCATCAGGGTTACGCTCAATAAACGCGCGCACTTGTTGATCGCACAATTGCGTTAAGGTGGCATGCAGCAATTGTTTTTGATCAATATCACCGCTTAAACATTCGGGGGCTAAGTGACAGCTCTGGCAGGCCTTTGCAGCGATCGGATCATACACTAACCCGTTATCAACCAAACTTTCGCGGCTACGAAACCACAACGGTTGAACTAAATTGGTTGGAATATGATGACGTGGGGTTAGTGAATGTTTATCGGTAGGCATTACCATCTTCCTTATGTCGCAACTCGATGTAACAACAAAGAAGATGATAATGAATATCAGTTAGAATAACAAGTTATTGAGAATAGATCTCAATAATAAATTACATCCAATCGGTATTGCGAATAATGCCGACGGCCACACCTTCAATGGTGAGCTGCTGAGATTTAAGATCCACTTCAATTGGTGAGAACGCTTCATTCTCTGCGTGCAATAACACGGTAGAGCCTTTGCGTTCTAGACGTTTTACCGTCACATCATCTTCAACACGCGCCACCACCACTTGCCCATTACGCACATCTTGTGTTTTGTGCACTGCGAGTAAGTCACCGTCCATAATGCCAATATCTTTCATACTTTCGCCTTGCACACGCAGTAAGAAATCCGCTTGAGGGCGAAACATATTGGGATCCACTTGGTAATGCGCTTCGACATGCTCTTGCGCCAAAATAGGCTCTCCCGCCGCGACTCGACCAATTAAAGGCAGGCCAAGATCTTCTGGCTCATTGGCAGCTTCAAGTAAGATACGCAACCCACGAGAGGCACCCGGAATAATTTCAATCGCTTGTTTACGAGCCAGTGCTTTTAAATGCTCTTCTGCGGCATTGGCGGAACGAAAACCCAGCTCGCGTGCGATTTCAGCGCGAGTCGGTGGCATTCCGGTTTCGTCGATCTTACTGCGGATAAGATCAAATACTTGTTGCTGGCGGGGCGTTAACGGCTTCATATCTCACCTGTCTGTTTATACAGTTAACTGTGAGTATATCCAGTAATCGAATAAATGGAAGAGCGGACGCTTATTTTTTGGCTATTTACAAAAAATGCCGCAATCGACCGATAAATACCTTACCGATTCACTCACTGCGCTCGCAAGTGATGCTGTTTTACTAAACAATAATGATTAAAAGGTTTGACCAGTTTCTGGTATCCTTGCGGCTCAAAAATAGCTAGCCGCTTCGGCGCATATCGATTTCTCTGAGTATCAACTCACAGGGAAATGGACATGCGCTTAAGCATATTGAAATATTCTTGAGGCGACGACCTTTATGTCTTCTGGACACTCATTATCTCGTTCACTACTAAAATTACCTTTGTCTGCGTTGGTCAAAGGCACGGCGATCCCTTCTAATCCAATAGAAGACCACGGCATTGATATTCACAAGCCGATTGTTTACGCCTTACCTTTTCGCTCAAGTGTTGATTTGCTCACCTTGCAAACGCACGCCAAAGAACTGGGTTTACCTGACCCGCTGCAACCACTTGAGCTAAACGGCAAAAGTTTTGCCCGTTATGTTTTCATCTCGGCGCGCCCAACCTTGATGCGCAATGATCAGCACGTTCCTAGTGACTCTATCGCTCTTTTTTCTGAACTGCTTGAGCTACATAAGTTTGATACGGAATTGGACGTTCAAATGATCCCAGCAACGGTGCTTTGGGGACGTAAACCAGGTAAAGAGGGGCAAGAGAAACCCTATCTCCAAGCCTTAAATGGCCCACAAAAAGCACTCGCGGTAATTTTTGCTGGACGCGATTGCATGGTGCGCTTTAGCCCCGTCGTTTCACTGCGCTATATGGCTGATTCACACGGCACCGACGAATCTATTGCGCATAAATTGGCACGAGTGGCTCGTATTCATTTCTCTCGCCAAAAGCTGGCAGCTTCTGGGCCAAATTTGCCCAATCGCCAAGCGCTGTTTAACCGCCTAATTAAATCACAAGCGATTGAAAAAGCGATTGAAGATCAAGCGAAAGCCAACAATATCTCCCTCGAAAAAGCGCGCAAAGAAGCGCATGACATCATGGATGAGATTGCCGCTGATTTCTCTTACTCCTTAATCAAGAAAGGAGAGCGCATACTGGGCTGGTTATGGAACCGCATTTACCAAGGGCTTAATATAAATAATGCCGCCACCGTGCGTCGCCTTGCGCAAGATGGACACGAGATTGTCTATGTCCCTTGCCACCGCAGCCATATGGATTATCTCTTACTTTCTTATGTGCTGTATCGCGAAGGTATGGTGCCACCGCATATTGCTGCCGGAATCAACTTGAACTTTTTCCCAGCAGGTCCGATTTTCCGCCGTGGCGGCGCATTCTTCATTCGTCGCAGCTTTAAAGGCAATAAGCTCTATTCGACCATTTTCCGCGAATATCTGGCCGAGCTATTTGCCAAAGGCTATTCAGTTGAATATTTCAGCGAAGGTGGCCGTTCACGCACTGGCCGTTTACTGCCAGCGAAAACAGGCATGCTGGCGATGACCATCCAAGCCATGTTGCGCGGCCTTAACCGCCCGGTGACCCTCGTGCCGGTTTATATCGGTTATGAACACGTGATGGAAGTGAGCACTTACGCCAAAGAGCTACGCGGCAAAAGTAAAGAGAAAGAAAATGCGGGTTTAGTGCTGCGCACGATTCGCAAGCTGCGTAATTTTGGCCAAGGCTATGTCAATTTCGGCGAACCGATCCCGCTGAACCAATACCTTAACGAGCAAGTGCCAGAATGGACGCAAGATATTGACCCTATGGGCAGCACCAAGCCGCAGTGGATCAACCCTATTGTTAACCAACTGGCCACCAAGATGATGACGCACATTAACGATGCGGCGGCGGCCAATGCCTTAACTTTGTGTGCCACCGCGTTACTTGCTTCACGCCAAAGCGCACTGGCTCGTGACAATTTGGTTAAGCAAATCGACTGCTATTTATCGCTACTAAATAACGTGCGCTACTCAGCAACCTGCACTGTGCCTAAAGCCAGTGCGGAAGAACTGGTTAACCATGCACAGTCGCTCGACAAGTTTGTAATTGAATCCGATACCATGGGTGAGATTATTTCTCTTGACCGCAATCAGTCGATTTTGATGACCTACTATCGCAATAACATCATTCATCTGTTTGCCATTCCCTCACTGATTGCGCAGATGTTGATCCGCCAGCAAACGCTATCACTAGAGCAGATAACCGCCAATGTGGCACTGATTTATCCCTTCTTAAAGCAGGAGCTGTTTTTAAGCTTTGCGCAAGATGAACTCGCAGATGTAGTCAACGCTTACGTTAACGAACTGCAACGTCAACAATTAGTGACGCTAGAAGAGGGTGTCGTGGCTATTAATCAAGCCAAAACACAAGTGTTGATGCTGCTCGGTCGTACCATTTCAGAAACCCTACAACGCTACGCGATTGCTCTCAATCTACTGGTTGCCAACCCTGAAGTGGGCAAATCAGATTTAGAGCAAAAAAGCCAAGAAATTGCACAACGTCTTGGCCGTTTGCATGGCATCAATGCCCCTGAGTTTTTTGATAAAGGGGTATTCTCCGCCATGTTTGTCACGCTCAAAGAGCAGGGCTATTTGGATGTTGATGGCAATTGCCATTTAGAACCAACCGTTCAGCTAGCACGCCTACTTTACTCGATGCTCTATCCTGAAATTCGCTTAACCATTCAAGAAAGTCTCTGCCAAGCGAACTAATCAGGCGTAAGAAACAGTAAAGGCATCCCAATGGATGCCTTTACTTTATTCGTGAAGTACTTACAAAAACTAGTGAACTACTTACCAAAACGCAAAAAGCAGGCCCAACGTTAACACCATGCCAACGTGATTGTTATTGAGAAAAGCGTGGAAGCATAAATCACGATCACGATGACGAATTAAACGCTGCTGATAGACAAACAGAGCCGCTGCAGCCAATACTGACCAATAAAAACTCGCCCCTAACTGATAATAACCACCAAGTGCGATCATCAACGCCAGTACCAATAACTGTAAAATGCCGATGATGATTTTATCAAAACGACCAAATAAAATAGCGGTCGATTTGACTCCGATATTGATATCGTCATCACGATCAACCATCGCATACTGCGTATCATACGCCACAGTCCACAACGCATTGATCAAAAATAGCCCCCACATCACCGCTGGCAATTCGTTGGCTTGCGCCGCCCATGCCATCGGAATAGACCAACTAAAGGCCAGCCCTAATACCAACTGCGGAAGGTGTGTATAACGTTTCATGAACGGATAAACAAACGCTAATGCGATACCAACAAAGGAGAGCTGAACCGTGAGTGGATTCATGGTCAAAACCAGCAGGAAAGAAGTGATACCTAGCGTTAAAAACAGTGCAATCGCCTCTTTGGTTGTCACACGCCCGGCAGGCAAAGGCCGCTGTTTGGTTCGTTTAACATGTCCATCGACTCTGCGATCGGCAAAATCGTTGATCACGCAACCCGCTGAGCGCATCAACAACACCCCCAACACGAATACCAATAATACTTTAGGATCGGGGAAACCTTGCGCGGCTAAAATCAATGCCCATAAGGTTGGCCACAACAATAGCAAAGAACCAATTGGCCGGTCCATGCGCATCAGTTGCCAATAAGCACGCGCCTTAACCAAAGTCATGACACTCTCTCCTTAGAGTAAATCGGTGAAAAGGGTAAAAACAGCTCCGCAACTAACATCGGTTTATTATTCATCCATAATCGTGAACGGCGTGCAAGCAACGGCCCCTCTTCCATCATTGCCCAGCCCACTTGTAGTGCGTCACGCTTAACGTGCTCAGCACGAAAAACCGTTAACCCAAGCGGAATATCACCTTGGCGCGCTAAGTCATATTGCTGACCCAGCATCGAAGATTGAGGAATTAAAGTACGGCCTAAAACCCATGGCAGTTGATCACCACGCAGCACAACCTGACGTAACAAACAGGCTTCATCAGATAACAGAGCCATCTCATCGCCCTGTAATTTTTCTGCCTCAACGAGCTTATTGTGCAGTAGTTCAACGCTCAGTTGCTGACACTGCGCCTCTAAGACGCGAGATAATGATCCTTGCTCTAAAAGCCAAGACTGAGAAACCTGATCAGGAAAAGAAAAAACGTCAGGTTGTTGCCAAATTACTTCTCGCAAAGCAGACAGATAGAGCGAAATTGATTGATTCATACTAGTATTCAATTAGTGGCTTTATCAACATACAATAAAGGTCCATTTTTGGTTAACACAACCATAAAAAGCGCTCACTCACAGAATCCCTCGGTTGGAGGTTAAAAACCCGCTTGTAAAAACGGGAAGCGACAACTGCGGTATATTCCAAACAACGAGATAAGCATTTTGATTACAATCCGATGCTCTATTGTAACAAGACTCAAGCGATTCGAGTATCGTGAACCAACTAAAGAAAAGATAGAAATATGCTTAAACGTTATGTAGCCCAAATAATTATCGCCCTAAGCTTGTTTTGTGCGTTACCAAGTTATGCACAAGATGAAAAAGCGCCTAGGCTGGCGTACTTTACCTTAGAGCCGGATCTCACCACCAACTTTTTCACCAAAGGAAATAAGTTAGGTTACATCCAAGTTCGTATCGACGTGATGGTATCCAGCGACGCCGATTTACCCGCCGTTGAACGGCACCAACCACTGATTCGTGATGCCATCGTCGAGCTACTCGGTAAACAGACCGAAGAGACGATAAAATCACTCGCAGGTCGGGAAGATTTAAGAAAAACGTTGGTAACAGAGCTCAACGCGGTGTTACTGCCTGAAATAGGCCGAACCATTATTGCTGACCTACTGTTTACTAAATACATCTATCAATAGAGCAGCGATTGCCGCTCTATTGATGTTTTGCTTAACGAGTTCGATGACGGCTGGCGTCATTTAATCCAAAGGCGATTCCTGCAAATAGACCCGCTAAATGCGCGCTGTTGGCAATCGCCATAAAGGGTTGTACAAACCCGAGCACCAACCACACCAGCATGAAACCGATCACGGGTTTGGGCATTTGCAAGCCAAGATTAGGGGCTTTCCAACCGAGCATCCATAGATAACCGACCAACGCATAGACCACACCCGATAAACCACCAAAATTGGCTCCTTCAACCCAGTACTGAGCCGCACCGGACAACAATGCTGACACTAAAAATAGCTGTCCAAGTTTGAATGAGCCAAGCCGTTTTTCAACATCGCCCCCCAACTGCCACCACCATAACAAGTTAAAGACGATGTGTAGCACAGAGAAATGAAGTAAAGCATGACTAAACCAGCGCCAAATCTGCCATTGCTGCCCAGCCAAAGCAGGAAAATGTAATGCAGAAAATACTTGATTGGCTAGCCCAAACTGCTGCAATGCAAAGATAATGGCGCATGCCATCATCACGCCCAGAGTTAAAGGCCCAGCTTTGGCTTTGAGCATCGCCAACATGCTCGGTGAACGATATTGAAAGTGACTTTTGCGGCTTTCAGCCACATCCCATGAAGCGGCTTGATACTTTCTGTCATTTGGATTGTGCAGAAAATGGTTGAGTTCCGCTTCGGCTTCAATCTGATGTTGCTCATCAAGTAACCATAACGCAAATTGACCACTCCCTTCCGGCATCATTTGAATCTCAATTTCACGAGAGGCCATGTAATCAATAAAGGCTTGCGCCATTCTTGGGTTATTGAGCGTGATCAGTCTTAACATAAGTCATCCTAATTGCTGGTTACGGGCAAGCCTGCACGATGCCAAGCTTCGAATCCACCATCCACACTATACACCTGTTCAAAACCTTGGTTAATCAGATACTGTGCAGCACCTTGGCTGCTAATACCGTGATAACACATCACTAAAATGGGTTGGTCAAATTCGCTTTTTTCCATAAATGAAACCATACTGTCGTTGGTTAAGTGGAATGCGCCATTTGCATGTGCAACCGCAAAAGATTGCGCATCACGAATATCCACTAATTGCGCATCATGTTGTTCCATTAAAGCTTGTGCTGCTTGAGCATTGATATGTTGAAACTGATCCATCGCTTCCTCTGATTGGTTTTATTTTTAGCGTTTGATTGTAACCTATCCCAAGGCAATCAAGTACACGGCCTTTATAAGGTTATCCACCACTGATCACTTTTTCGCCGTTTGTGGATAATCTTGTGGATTGCGTTGATAAAGTAGTAAATGAGAAATAGATCCACAACATGTAGTGATGATCCTTACTTTTCTGTGTGTAACACAATACATATCCCCAAATATAAAACGGTGTTCAAGCCTTGATTTAACCGACTTGATGACAGCTCACGAATAATTTTGTCACAGAGTTATCCACAATCAGCGCGCTGAAAATTTGATCACTTAAAGTGATCAAAAATAAAAAACCGAGATCGTAAAATCTCGGTTTTTAATGCGCTTCACAATGAGTCAGTGATTAGAACTCGCCGACAGCATCCTTTAGCTTCTTCATTGCATTTTTTTCTAGCTGACGAATACGCTCAGCTGAGACACCATACTCTTCCGCTAACTCTTGTAGCGTAGCTTTTTGATCATCCAACCAACGAGAGCGCACAATATGTTTACTGCGTTCATCTAAGCTAGCCAACGCCAAGCTTAAACGATTGTTGGTGTGATGCTCCCAATTCGCCGCTTCAATGTTATCCGCAAGATCCGAATGCTTATCTTCGAGATAAAGCACAGGTGCCGTGTAAGAAGAGCTCGAATCATCGTCTTCCGCCGACATTTCAAAGGTGGCATCTTGCGCGGCTAAGCGTGATTCCATTTCTCGCACTTCAGCCGGGTCAACGCCCAACTCACGGGCAACCGCTTCCACTTCACCGCTATTAAACCAGCCTAAACGCTTTTTCGATTTGCGTAGGTTGAAGAATAGCTTACGTTGCGCTTTCGTGGTCGCTATTTTTACAATGCGCCAGTTGCGTAACACGTATTCGTGAATTTCAGCTTTGATCCAGTGCACAGCAAAGGAAACCAGTCTCACCCCAACTTCTGGGTTGAAACGCTTCACCGCTTTCATTAAGCCAATATTGCCTTCCTGAACTAAATCCGCCATGGGCAGGCCATAACCAGAATAGCCACGAGCAACGTGAACAACGAATCGAAGGTGCGATAAGATCAACCCTTTCGCCGCTTCAATTTCACCTTTGTAATGTAATCGCTCTGCGAGTGACCGCTCTTCTTCCGCGCTCAGCATTGGGTAGCTGTTCACTGAACGAATGTAGCTGTCTAAGCTGTCTTGTGAAACGAGAGCCATTTGATACGTTTGGTTTGTCATTCAATTCCTCATCAATTTCTGATCTGGAGTAATGGATGTTTTTAACCCGACAATCTTGAACCTAAAATGAACAAGATTCAAGCAAGGGGAAACTATTATGCATAAACAAGTCGCCTATACAAGTGCTGTGGCTAAAGCTAGCCAACAGTTATTGCCTACATATGACAATATTCAACTAAACTGGTTCAATTTCTTTTAAATGACGCTGCGCAGATACTTTTGCCGCTACGCATCCTAAGAAAGTACCGAGCATCAACAGCAGTAAGGATTCATCCCAACTTAGGCCAATAAGACGAAAACGGCTGTCATACAGTAGGGCAAGATCTTCAACGGCACCGTTCAATAAAATAGTCACAAAAGCGGTTAACAGCCAAGCGGCGAATGCGCCCAACAAGCCAAACCACATGCCAGCATAGAGATAAGGGCGCAAAATGTAGCGATCGGTGGCACCGATCAATTTCATGGTTTGGATCTCTTCTTTATTGGCTTGTACGTTAAAGCGCAAGGTGTTGCCCACAATCAGAAATACAGCGCCCAACATCAATACCGATAAACTCGCGACAATGATCGCCGCTAAAGTTCGAATGGCGTTTAACCTAGCAAGCCAATCTTCATCCAAGCGAACATCCGTGACGTCTTGTTCTGCTTGTATTTTTTTCGCCAGCGCTTTGATTTGCTCTTGCTGCTCAACCTGCGGGGTAACAATAAGCACGCCAGGTAAAGCGTAATCATCCAATAAACTAATGGCTTGTTCAAACCCGGCGTATTGACTCAGGTCATCCAATCCTTGCTGCGGTGAGATGTACTCCACGCTGGCGACATCGGCCAAACTTTCTAGCTCATCTTTCAACACCATAATTCGTGCTTCAGGTGTGCGCTCATGTAGATAGACACTGATCTGAGCAGGGCTGGTGACATTATTGGCTACAGACGCGATATTTTTGCTCAGCAGGTACATACAGGCTGGCATCGCAAGCGCCATCGAAATAACGGCGAGCGTTAAAATATTGCCGAGTGGGCGTGACCATAAACTTGAAAATGAGGCCTTGGCCTGCTTAAAGTGGATGGCTAAGAAACTATCGGTTTTGGCCCGTTTCGGTTCACGTGCTTTCGCGTTCCTTTTATTCGACGACTTAACGGCCATAGTCTTCTACCTCGCTTAAAAAACCTTGGTTAAGTTCTAAATGACGATATTGAGGACGCGTGTTGACTAAGCTGATGTCGTGCGTCGCAAGCAAAATAGAGACTCCGGCACGGTTAAACTCTTCAAACAGTTTAAGCACACGGTTAGAAAGCTCTGGGTCTAAGTTACCCGTAGGCTCATCGGCCAGCAGTAAGGTAGGTCGGTTCACGACCGCTCTTGCGATACCCACTCGTTGCTGCTCACCCCCAGAAAGTTGGCTCGGTAAACAGCGTGCTTTGTCTAATAGATCAGTTTTATCCAGCGCGGCTGAGACGCGACGCTTAATTTCATTTTCTGAAATCGATTCAATGCGCATTGGCAATGCCACATTGTCGTAAACCGTTCTGTCCATCAGCAAGCGATGATCTTGAAACACAATGCCGATGTTGCGGCGTAAAAAGGGAATATCTTGATTGGGAATACGCGTAATATCGTGACCGTTAAAGCTGATGCGCCCATCGGTTGGACGCTCAATCGCACAGATTAACTTCAACAAGGTACTTTTACCGGCTCCGGAGTGCCCACCCAAAAACGCCATTTCTCCTCGGCGTAGGTGAAAGTCGACCTTTTGCAGCGCCTGACGGCCTCCGCGATACGCTTTGCTGACTTGTTGAAACTTAATCACTCGCTATTCCTCTCACCAGTCTCCATTGGATGATGAGGTGCTCATTGAGCACCCACGCACACTTACTCTTCGCGGCTAAACAGAGCTTCAATAAATTGCTGCGTTTCAAACGGACGTAAATCGTCAATCCCTTCACCAACCCCAATAAAGCGGATCGGAATTTCAAACTGATCGGCCAGCGCAAAAATAACGCCGCCTTTCGCCGTGCCATCCAGCTTGGTTAAGGTGATCCCAGTCACCGGGGCCACTTCACTAAAGAGTTTGGCTTGGCTGATGGCGTTTTGCCCAGTAGCGGCATCTAACGTCAGCATCACTTCATGCGGCGCTGATTGATCAATTTTTTTCATGACGCGCACAATTTTACGCAACTCTTCCATGAGGTTGCTCTTGTTTTGCAAGCGACCAGCGGTATCGGCGATCACCACATCCACGCCACGTGCTTTGGCGGCCTCAATCGCATCATAAATCACTGATGCGCTGTCTGCGCCAGTGTGCTGCGCAATTACTGGTACGTTGTTACGCTCGCCCCACACCTGCAACTGCTCAACAGCCGCCGCACGAAAAGTATCGCCCGCCGCTAAGATCACTTTTTTACCTTGAGCTTGAAACTGTTTGGCCAACTTACCTATCGTGGTCGTTTTGCCTACACCGTTGACGCCGACCATTAAAATAACGTAGGGCGTTTTTTGGCTATCAATCACTAACGGTTGCTCTACTTTGGCCAAAATGTCGGCCATTTCATCTTTCAGTAAACCGTAGAGTGCCTCTCCATCTTTCAACGCGTGGCGAGAGGCTTTTTCTGTCAGATTGCTGATGATTTTGAGTGTGGTCTCCATCCCAACATCGGCAATAAGCAGTTGCTCTTCCAGCTCTTCAAACAGCTCATCATCAATTTTCTTGCCTTTAAACAGACCAAAGAAACCCGCACCAATATTGGCTTTGGTTCGGCTAAGGCTGCGTTTTAAGCGTGCGAAAAAACTCTCGCTGGGTTTTTCTTGCTCTTGGATTCGTGCTTCTGCTTCTGCTTCTGCTTCTGCTTCTGCTTCTGCTTCTGCTTCTGCTTCTGCTTCTGCTTCTGCTTCTGCTTCTGCTTCTGCTAGCGCAGTGTGTGGCTCTTCGATGGGTTGAGCAACTGCCGTCGTTTCTTGTTCTTGCTCAGAATCAACTGGTTCTACAAGCGTAGATGGCTCAAGCACTTGTTCTGTTTCGCTGGTTGATTTACTTGATTCTTCGTCACCAAAACCGAGCCAAGAGAGTAATCCACGTTTCTTTTTTTCCGTCATCTGGGGATATCCTAGATCTACCTAACTAACTAACTACGACCCTTTTCTTGAAGGATTATCCCTCGTAAGAAAAAGAAAAATGACAAAGCAGTGAAAACTTTCCAATTAGATTGGTAAACTTTGTCATTATTGAAATTCAATGGCTATACCAAACCCGTTTCGGGTTGGCAGATTGGGTATAGTATCACTTTATTAGCGGTCAAAAAATCTATGGTAAGACGTCGCCAACAAAACTCATCACAAAATAAGCCTTCAACGGGCTTTGTTCGCATTATTAGTGGCTTATGGAGAGGTCGTAAACTGCCTGTTCATGATGCCCAAGGTCTGCGTCCCACGACGGATCGCGTCAAAGAAACTCTTTTTAACTGGTTAGCACAGGAGATCCCTGGTGCACACTGCTTAGATTTATTTGCAGGCTCTGGCAGCCTTGGGTTTGAAGCCGCCTCAAGGCAAGCAGAATCCGTGACGCTGATTGAACTCAACCCGACGGCATTCAAACAGCTTGAACATAATATTGGTGCGCTCAACGCGACCAACTTACGAGCGATAAATAGTGATGCGCTGGCCTTTCTCAAGCAGCAAGGGACGCCTCACCACGTGGTGTTCATCGATCCGCCGTTTCGCCAAGGCTTATTAAGCGAAGCCGTCTCGCTTTTAGAACAAAATGGCTGGCTTGCCGATGAAGCGCTAATTTATATTGAGACGGAAAAAGAATTGGCGCTAGAAGGCATCCCTGCTAATTGGCATCTACACCGTGAGAAAAACGCAGGCCAAGTCAGTTATCGACTATTTGAGAGGAGCTCGGAATGAGAGTGTTACTGGTACTTGCAAAAGCGGCGATTGCTTTTGTTTGGTTGATTCTATTACTGAATATCTTCATGCCGTTCCCCGGTAAAGCGGCGATTGCACTTTATATTATGACGGCATTTTTGTTCATTATGCACGGACTACAAATGCTGATTTTTATCGGTGCGTTTGGTGACAAGATCAGCATGAGCCGTTGGGAAAAATGGTCGATTCTGGTATTTGGAGTCTTCGCGCTGCTCGATATCCGCCGCAAACACATGACGTAAGTTAACGGCATAAAGAAAGCAACATAGGAAAAGCCGCTTCAAGTTCACACGATAGGCGGCTTTTTTATCCCCGAATCACAGCCCCATATAGCTTTTTACGCCATTTAAGAACATTTGCGTTGAGATCATAACTAGCAATAATCCCATCAAACGCTCGACCGCTTTTAAACCACGTTCACCCAGCACTTTGTGGAAGAAACCGTAGAACATCAAAATGATGAAAGTAGCGCCCCACGCGAGCAGTACAGAGGCTGACAGCTCAAGGAGTTTGTCAGGGTGCTGAGTCGAAAGAAGCAGTAAGGCCGCAATCACTGAAGGACCCGCGATCATCGGAATTGCCATCGGTACGATGAAGGGCTCTTCCCCCGCCGCTAATCCAGTAATGCTACCTGCACTAGGGAAAATCATTTTAATCGAGATGATGAAGAGAATGATACCGCCAGAAATGCTGAGAGTTTCCGGTTGCACGTGCAAAAAACCCATGATGTTTTTGCCAGCAAACAGGAACAACATCAAAATGATCAACGCAAAACAGAGTTCACGCACGAGCACAACACGGCGACGTTTGGGTTCAAGGTGTTTTAAGATGGAGAGCATGACCGGCAGGTTGCCAAGCGGGTCCATGATCAAAAAAAGCATGGTCGCCGCCGATAAAATATCCATCTCTCACTACTCACATCGATTTAAAGTGGCAGCAGTATATCAGCCCAGTCATGAGATTTCGATGCTCCTGAAAGTAACGATATAGATGACGCGATAATGTTTACAAGGCCACCGAGGCAGAGATTAACGCTTGCGCTAATAAATAGCTGCCAGAAATAAGATAGCGCCCACAAGGCAATGGCCTGCGGTAATCGTGAATGGCTAACAAACTGGCCGAGAGCATCAGCACCAGACAGCCAACAAACCCGGCAAAGGCAGGCACTGTTTGCGTCTGCAGCCACAACTCTCCCGCCGCCCACGCCAACTGAACTAACATCATACCCATAATGGTTACGGGAAAGATCAAGGTGTCAATTTGCGGCAGCAATAGGAAAAAAGCCACAATACTGGTCGCAATCAAAAGGGCAGGTAGCCACCACACCATAGTGTCAGAAAGTTGCGCCCAGAAGGCTTTACTGTACATCAACTGTGCGACAAGAAAGCTAGCAAAACAGAGTTTTGAGTAGCGTTGCAACAGATGCAATGTGTCCGCGATTGCGGAAATAAGTAGACCGAGCGTGACCCATAAGATAGGAGAAGTGAGCTGCGTGGTATGGTTTAGAACTATCGCCACCAATAACAGCATACTGAGTGTTTTAAACATTACCGCTTGCTTGATTTTGTTACTTTCAACAGCCGAAATACTAATGAATCCAGACAAAGCAACGGAGAGCCAACTCCACATCTCATTTCCCCTTTAAAAATCTGCGGTCAGTGTAGGCATGTCATCATTGAAGTCCAGCAGATGAACGCAAAAATTGGATCTTGCTAGCGAATCGGAACGTTGGCTTTATTCAACAACAAAGAGTGCGAAAACAATCAAAGCTCACTCTTTACTCACTAACCCTCACTTTCAATCACCACAATGACACCCAGAGACATTCCACTCATTTACAATACACAAACAAAGAAAAACCAACAAAAAACGACACTAAAACAGAAATTATAAAAATAAAAATAAAAATAAAAACAACGATTTAGGCAAAAAACCAAAAGAAAAACTAGAACTTAAAGCCTCTAATAAAAAAACAGCAACAACTGACTTACTAACTAGCAAAAAAACTGGTTTAACCAATTTTATTTGCGAGAACATCTCATTATTAAATTAATTTTTCTCGAAAAATGAGAATTCACCAAACTCTGACAATGATAAGCCACCTAAGATAGTAAAACCAAAAAAAACCATACAAGCAACATCACATTAACCTAATAAAATTAAACAAATTCAACGAATTAAATAAATACAGATTAAAACAACACCAAGAAGAACATTATATAAACACACCAAAACAAGCACTAAACATTGCCAATATTCCCTGAATATGATGATGTTAAGGTGTTATTTTGGATGCTTCATCAAATTGAGGTTGATCAACTAAACAAAGTAGTGCTATTCTCATATTCATAGAATGAAACCACAGAATAAAGGAGCAGTGTTATGATTTCTTCATCTCAAAAACAGGGACTTGTAATGATCGCGGTTATCGTAGGCCTAATGACACTGCCAATGATGTACTAAGTATCTAATTCCCAATAAAAAAGAGGACACCTTCGTGTCCTCTTTTTTTATCTAACGATTGAGTAAAACAACCTAATACCATTTATGGCATTGTGACGTGTTTCGATAGGGCTTCCCAATGAAGATAGTAAAAAAGAAGCGCCGCTAACGTGATTAAGGTCATTAATGAAATGGCTACGCGCCAAATAAAACGACCGCTGCGCGGAGTCAGCTCCTTCTCACATTCATCACACACACGAAGAAATGCTTTGCGATCTTCTAACTGATAGTTATCTTCATGCACAACTTTGTTACGAATAGTGGCAATAAACCTCAGCTTGCCCACCACATCATGTGGTAAACGCTCTTCACAGCTGGTCACCAATTGATGTAACCCCTTCCCCTCAGCGTGATATTGCTCTCTCAACAAACTTTCCAATCGACGCGTTCGCAAAACCACTTTCTCAATATCTGACATTATCGCCCTCCTGTGCCAACTCTGGTGGCGCTCCATCTATTTTTATCATACTTCCCCACGAGATAGTTGAGCATTTTTGCTCGCTAACCTGCCGAGGAAATGTGATATCCGCTGGAAAAAAAACCGTCAAACCAATCAAACTCACGCTTTAGTAGCAAGTAACACTCCTTTGCCATATGTTGCACGCTAAAATGTCGCCTTCATCGCTAAGGAGTTCACCATGCCGCTTTCATTACTTATCGTTGTCGCTTTGTTAGTTATCTCTGCTATTTGGGTATTTAGCTATTTCTATCGTCGCCATGTGCAAGGCGAAAACGCCCCCGAACGCACTGCTAATGTCACGATTATCGACAAGCAAGCCATCGTCATCCCTCATGCTCGCCCTGGGGAAGAGGATCAGGAGTTCTGGATTTACGTCCAAAAAGGCAAACTTGGCCCAAAGCGGGAATTTCAAGTCGGCGTGCATTATTACCATGCACTTAACCCAGGCGACCAAGGAATGCTGACTTATTGCGGACACAAGTTTCTACACTTTGCACTCAAGCGTTAAGGTAATAACCAACGTGTTTTTGCAGAGCGAGCAACCCATATACTCACCGCCAGTGATCCTGCGCCGCTTACGAGAATCCATAACGGGATCACCCATGCGGGATTCCCTTGATCCCACCCATACTCTTTTACAGGCCATAGAAAGATGGGATGTAATAAATAGATGCCTAAGCTGTGCTGGCTTATCACACTTACGACTTGCTTAGCACGAGCGGGCAATCTCTCAGCAAAATATCGACACACTATAAATATCATGCTGGCGGCTAACACAACGTTCAGTGTTTTATAAGAGAGCCAGCGACCAATCGTATACTCACCCGCTGCGACACTGTGGCTGACCACCATCCATACCGTCGTCAATAGTGCCAGACAGCCAAGCAGAATCGCCATACATAGCGTTACTCGGTTGAGTGGCACCTTCTGATAGAGCAAGTAACCCAACGGTAAATAACCAGCAAACAGCCATAGCTCATTGCTCCAAGGGCCATCAATACCGCATAAAAATAAGGTGGTCGTCAGCAGCCACACGGCAACTAATGCGTACAGCGCTTTATCATCAACTCTTCGGACCAGCAGTTGTAGAAAAGGGATCACAAAATAAAGTGGGATAAAGTAATAAAAAAAACCTAAATGGTAATACGTTGCGTGGTGCGTACTGTTACTCAGCACCGCCTTTGCAACTTGCCCATCAAATCCACTCGCACTCCAGCCGGACAAATAAGCATAGAAGAGCGACCAAACGATAAATGGCAGCAAAACTTTGCCAAGACGTCGCTGAACATAATAACGCGCATCAAAAGGGCGACGATCACTGAGCATTAAGGCTCCAGTGATCAATATAAAGACTGGCACAGCCCAACGGCTTACACTATTGATGCCAACCGCAACCACCCACTGCTCAAAAGGAATATAACCGAGTTGCTGCCGATAGGGGGCCAACACATGAATACCGATCACCGCTACAGCCGCCAAACAGCGCAATAAATCAAAAAAAATAACTCGTTTGGTCATAGTGCCTATCCACAGTGTTTTAAGGTTTCTACTATAAAGTTGAAATAGTTGGCTATGTAATCCGCAAGTCAATTATCGGTAAAGGATCACTAACGCCATTATAATTAATAGCTAATACCTATCGAATAAATCAATCAAAACGAATTTATTTTGTTCACTTCAAGGTGCAATCTAATGCTTAACAAGAGAAATCACTTATCCATGACAACGAGGTGAACACATGACAACAAATTTGATCGGTTTAGATACCAACCAAAGCCAACAACTTGCACAAGCGTTAAACCAATTATTGGCTAACTACCAAGTGTTTTATATGAATACTCGTGGTTACCATTGGAATATCAAAGGAAAAGAGTTCTTTGAATTGCACGCAAAATTTGAAGAGATTTACACTGACATACAGGTCAAAATTGATGAGTTAGCGGAACGAGTTTTGACTTTAGGTTATCAACCGTTGCATAGCTTCAGCGCCTATTTAGCAACAGCACAAGTGTCAGAACACACTAATGCAACTAATGGTCAAGAAACCATGCAAGGATTGGTTAAGGGATTCAGTGTATTGATCCACCAGCAACGAGAAATTCTTGAAATTGCAACGCAGGCGGGAGATGAAGGCACTTCAGCACTGATGAGTGACTACATCCGCGAACAAGAGAAACTGGTATGGATGCTGAATGCTTGGCTGCAATAAACCCCAAGTTTGGGCAAACCGCCGTCGCTCATGACGGCGGTTTTTATATTCGCACGAAATTTATTACAGCAAACGATGAATATCTTGACTCCAGCGCTGCGCCGCCGAAAGCTCATCACTGACTTGATTTAATTCAAGCCCTAGCAGATCACAATGGCTTTCCACTCCTTGCCAGTCCGCTTGCTCAAAACACTCCTCAAGTGCCAACAGCTCGCCAATGGGTCCTTCACGCTTTTGCAGTGCTAGTTTGACCACGTCACACAAGGGTAACTGCGCAACCAGCTCTTCAATTGAAATATCCAGTAAGGCATCTAACACAGAAAAAAGACCAATTAAAAAAGCTTGCTCGCGATGTTGACGAAATGAAGGATGCCCAGACATTAATTGGCAAAATTGAGCACGTTGCAAAGAGAGGTTATACAACTCTTTCGGCTTTTTAGCTGAGACAAATGAAGCAACGGCTAGTGATACAAAGGTTTTGAGTTTATCTTGACCAAGATAGACCAAAGCTTGACGAAAAGAGGAAATCGGCACGGATAAGCGATCAGACATAGTGTTGACGAATCTGAGCAACTTGTATGAGAGCGCTACATCTTGCGCGACAATGTATTCAATCCGTTCAAAATCAGCATTTGGCTTACAAACTTCTCGAAACAGCTCCAAGGCGATAATCTGCTCTGGTCCAACATAACGCTGCTTGATCATTTCTGGTTTACTAAAGAAATAACCTTGGAAAAAGCTAAAACCGGCATTACGTGTCACGGTGAACTGGTGATCCGTTTCAACTCGTTCCGCTAAATAACGACGCTTACTGCCTTCCGCTAAACGCTGACGTACAAACTCGCAAGCGTGATCTAAGCCCAGCGCCATAATATCGAGCTTGACGATATGCACATAACTCAGAAAGCGTTCCCATTCTGGCGCATACACAAAGTCATCCAGCGCCACCAGATAGCCACGCCGATACAACTCTTTAATCGCCTCAAGCAGTTCATCCGTCGGCTCACAGGTTTCGAGCACTTCCACCACAATTTGTTCTCGCGGCAACGTTAAAGGCAGACGGCGAATTAAACTCTTGTAGGGAAAATTAATAAAACAACGTGATTTGGGAATATTGGGATTGATCCCCACCGCAAGAAAGTTTTCGACGATCAAGCGATACGTGGCTCGATTCGACTCAATGTGCGCTGGAAACGCGTTTTTTTCCCCATCACGAAAGAGCAATTCATAGCCAAGCGTATGCTGCTTGGCATTTAAGATCGGTTGTCGTGCGACATAAGAATAATGCATTAGTGATTAACAACTAATAATTGAGACATAGCCATCTAGGACTTCGCCACTGCCAGTAGCGCTCCACAACCAATAAACATCGAGCCAAATACTCGGTTAATCTTACTCATGACACTCTCTGAACGAATAAAGCGCCCCATTCGTGCGGCTAAGGAGGTGTAACCAAGCATCACAATCGAATCAATGGTTACCGTGGTCACGCCTAACACCAACAATTGAATGAACTGATCTTGGGTTGGGTCAATAAATTGTGGAAAAAGCGCCACCAGAAAGACGATGGATTTAGGATTTGTCAGGTTGATCAACACCGCTCGACGCAATAAAGACCAACTCGTTTGCATTTGAGCCGTTGCATTGGTCATCATACTTGAACGATCACGCCATTTTTGAACACCTAACCACACCAGATACGCAGCACCAACCCACTTAATCACACTAAATGCCATGGCTGATTGTGCCACTAAGGCACCAATTCCGGCTCCCACCAACATGATGTGAAAAGCCAAACCCAATTGTAAACCCACAATCGCGGCTAGTGATTTACGTGTACCGTAGCTAAGGCCATTGCTGATGGAATTGACCGTACCTGAACCCGGCGCCAAACTAAACAGTATCGCGGTCACCACATAGGCAAGCCAAACATGAGTATCCATTGCAATTCCTCTCAACTAGACTAATCTAGCCTAAAAATGAACTATTCCTCGAATCTGTCCAATAAGAATAATCTATGAATCAGACGAGTCCAAACTCCCCACCTTATACTCAAGAGTCTTTCTTTGAGCAAGTGATCAATACCACGATTGCCGATTTCTGGCACTCCAGAGAAGAAGGTTTTATCAAATCTGCTGATAAAACAAAACTTTATTGGTGCAAACTTACCTCGCCTCAACACTCAAAGGCGATCTTCGTCGTTAACGGACGAATTGAATCTTGCTGGAAATATCAGGAGCTATTTTATGATTTTTTCCAACAAGGTTATGATATTTATTCTTTTGATCACCGTGGCCAAGGGCTTTCTGATCGATTAATCGACGATCCACAAATCGGCCATGTCGGTGAATTTGATGACTACATTTTAGACATGCAGCGTGTCATTGAGCACTTTGACTTAAGCCATTATGCACAACGTTTTCTCGTCGCTCATTCGATGGGCGGTGCCATTGCGACCCGGTATGTACAAACATACCCTCAACACCCGTTTGCGGCTATGGTGCTCAGCGCGCCAATGTTTGGTGTCAACATGCCATGGCAATTACGTCCTATCGCCATGACACTGAGCCAAGTGCTGACGGCGATGTATAGCAAACCAACCTATGCGCCGGGCTATCAAGCCTATTCGGCAAAGCCTTTTGAGATTAACCCATTAAGTCAAAGTCAGGTGCGTTACCAATGGTTTCGAGACCTGTACCAACGCAAACCCGAATTGCAAGTTGGCGGCCCTAGCACGCGCTGGGTATGGCAAGGGCTCATGGCAGCGAAGCTGTGCCAACTAATGACTCGTCAAGTGAAGTTACCAACACTCATCTTGCAAGCAGGACAGGATGAAATTGTCAGTAATGCGGATCAAATTCGCTTTGTCACTAAGCTGGCGAAAACCAATCCATCTAGCAAGCTGGTCATCATTGAAGGAGCAAAGCATGAGCTCTTTTTTGAAAAGGATTGCTATCGAAACCAAGCACTTGATGAGCTATTTAAGCAATTCTAATCTCTTGAGAACACGGTTTAATCACGGTGTTAGAACTGAGCAAATAGAGGAAATTTCAATTGAGAGTTTTACCCTCTTTTTCCTCTTTAAGATGGCGTAAACTAAGCCACACCAAAGTTTCTCCACCATCTGCGATCTGCAAACCAAATCGACCATGATAATGAGGGTTTTATGACCACCGAATGTAAAGAGCACGCGATTCATATCGTGGCGTCCGATCTCGACGGTACACTACTTGCGCCAAACCACCAATTGAGCGAATTCACCAAGCAAACGCTACAAGCACTTCACCAAAAAGGCTTTACTTTCATCTTCGCTACCGGTCGCCATCACGTTGATGTGGCGGGTATTCGCCAGTTAGCAGGCATTCCAGCCTACATGATTACTTCCAATGGTGCGCGCGTTCACGATCAACATGACAACCTGATGTATAGTAAAAATGTACCGCAAGAATTGGTACAGCCCGTCATTGATGTGTTTAAGCAAAACCCTGATATTTTTGTTCACATCTATCAAGATGAATCGTGGTTATTGAATAAAGAAGATGAAACGCTGCGTGATTTCCACGAAGAATCCGGCTTTAGCTACCAAGTATTTGATGTCAATAACGCACCTACCGAGGGCGTCGCCAAAATATTCTTCACCCACCCAGCGCAAGATCATGAGTTATTAGCTCAGTTTGAAGAACGCTTAAACGATATTTTTGGCGACAAACTGAACGTCGCCTTCTCAACACCTTGGTGTTTGGAAGTGATGGCAGCAGAAGTGTCGAAAGGGGATGCGCTCAAAGCCGTTGCAGAATCATTAAACCTGACCCTAGATAACTGTATTGCGTTTGGCGATGGTATGAACGATGTGGAAATGCTGTCGATGGCTGGTAAAGGCTTGGTGATGGGCACATCGCATCAAAAAGTGTTCAATGCACTGCCTAATAACACCGTGATTGGTAGCAATGCAGAAGACGCCGTGGCTCACTATTTGCGTGAACATTTATTGTAACAGCAGCCTGCAGTAACGAGCGGTCACAAAACACAGCGCCATTTGAGCGCTGTGTTTTTGTTCATAACGGCTTTGCGATTTATCTCTGATTCTTGTCCGCGGGTTGTTAAATTCACACCCATCAGTTCAATTTTCCAGCGCCTTTATGCCATAATCTAGCCTCGTTGCATTGCCCAAAAAGAGTCTGCTATGAAAGTGCTTCACTGTTCCGCGCTGTTATTGACCACGTTAATGCTGCAAGCCTGCGCGACAAAAAACGCATCACTGCCACCAGCCGTACCGATGGCGAGTTTGGATAAACCCAGCTCAATCAAAGCACAGCCCTTTATTATGCGTGGAGAAGTCGTGGTAGGTCATGAGGCGCAAACCTTTACACCTTGTGGTAGCAATCAACAATATTGGCTAGCACTGACGCCACAGCAGACTCAGCAAGCCTTGAGTTTGGCTCGCTCGCCTTATCAGCCTTTGTATGGCGAACTCATTGGTACTTTATCAGCGCCAAGCCGCACAGGCTTCGATGCCGATTCCAGCGCACGTTTCAACGTGACCAGCATCAATATGCTCAGTGCTGAAAATCCTAAACGCTGCAATCAACCACTCAAACCGACACGCGCTTTTGGCAACGAACCATCATGGTCCATCCACTTTGAAGGGAAAAACCTTAACTTTCAAACCATCAGCGGTGAAACTCAAACATTCGCTATCACAAAAAGTCAGCTATCTGAAACTAAGCGTGAGTACCAAATGAATCAAGGTTCGCTGCTCCTCACACAAAAAATGTGCAGTGACGGGATGAGTGACTCGCTGTACGGCTGGAGTTCCACCTTGAAAGTCGGTGAGAAAAGCTATCAGGGGTGTGCCACCTTAGGTAATAGTGATGCGACGCTTCCATGGGTTGGGGCTTATCATGCTACTTCGACCCAAAATAGGGATTTCACGATTCGTTTGCAACTGAATGCGGATCATACCGCTAGCACTCATTATGACTACAACGATGGTCAGCCATCGACCGTTGAAAAGGGGTTTTGGCAACCATTAAACCTAAATCAGATCCAAGTTGTCATGACGCGCCACCAGCAACAATATCTGCTTTCTGAACGTCTCTTTACTCGCACTGGTTACCAACTGAAAGCAGAAAAAGAGAAGGTGGGCGATGTACTCTACCCTATCGCCAATGGCGGTTTAACGTTATTTTCTGAAAATATCGAGACACCATAAGTGACCAGACCGTGCCCTTGCCCAGTTTGCCATTTTAGCTATCAATGCCTCTGTTCACTGCAACCAACACTGGATAGCCAACTGCGCATTGCACTACTGATGCATGAAAATGAACCGCATCGAGCGACCAATACTGGCAAGCTGCTGCTGCGTAGCTTGCCCAATTCCTCTGTGTACATCTGGGACCGAGTCTCTACGGCGAAATCATTACAAAAGAGAATTCTAGATGAGAAGTTAAACGCTGTGGTTATTTTCCCTTCGACGCGCAGTCAATCGCTCACCGAATACCAATCTCTCTCAACGTCTGACACTCAAGAAATCGTGTTTATTATCCTAGATGGGACATGGCAAGAAGCCAAGAAGATACTCAATAAGAGCCCTTGGTTATCCGATTTACCGCAGCTACACCTCACCCCAAATCAAATCTCTCAGTATGGATTAAGGCGAAATCAAGATGCTGGTCATTTATGCACGTTAGAAGTGGGCGTTGAGCTGCTCAACTCTCTCGGAGAACCAAATAACGCGAGAGAGTTACGCGCGTTTTTTACTTACTATCTCAAGGCTTTTCAAGCGGATAAAAGCGGTCACGCCCTAAAGCTGCAGTAATGAATCCAGTTGATGGATTTCAATATCAGGCAACACTTTGGCCTTACGAGTGGCGAGCAAGGTTTGGCCTTGATCGTTATACCAACAGGCTTGAAAACCATTACATTTTGCGCCTTGCACATCGGTTATCAGATGATCACCAACGTGTAAAATCGAGGCTGCAGGTAACTGTAATGCAGCCTGCGCTTTGTCAAAAAGATCCGGATACGGCTTAGCCAAGCCATCGGGACCCGCTTTAAAAATTTGTTGAAAATAATGCCCCAAGCCAATTTTGTGCGGGTCAACATTGCCGTTGGTAATCGCCACTAACGGCATGCGCTTTGCCAGTTCGGTCATCACGCGGTGCGTCTTCTCTGGCACCGTGATTAAGTGACGTAACCGCAACACTTCTTCAATGGCATTCTGCGCAGCCTGTAAAGCAAGTTGCGGCGAATAGCCTAATTGAATTAAGCCTTGTTCTATCTGCTTAAATCGCCACTGAGTGACATCATGGCCGAGCAGTGGCTCTTGCAGCGCCAGTTGCTGTTTAAGTTGCTGCCACCAACTTATCGGACGCGTCGCGGAAAGCGGATGATGAGTGTGCAGCCACACGACCATTTGCTGCTCAACATGATGGATCACTGGATGGTTGTCATACAACGTGTCGTCCAAATCAAAGCTCATCGCTTTAATGGGGCCGATATTGCGATAAAAGTGCATGCGTTATTCGCTCTGTTTCTTTTTACGTGCTCTTGGGTGCGCTTGGTCATAGGCCTGCGCAAGATGTTGAAAGTCCAAATGAGTATAAATTTGCGTCGTCGAAATATTCTCATGACCCAGCAACTCTTGGACAGCACGTAAATTATTGCTCGATTCAAGCATGTGAGTCGCAAAAGAGTGGCGCAGTTTATGTGGGCTAATATGGCTAGCCACCGCCTGCTTTTGCCCCCACTCGGCCATGCGTTTTTGTACGTTGCGATGCGAAATACGAACACCCAGTTTTGAAACAAACAAGCTTTGCTCATCAGCGTTTGCAAACTGCGTTCGTATTTTCAACCAATGCGCCACCCATTCTTTGGCTTGGCCTGCAAAAGGCACCTTACGTTCTTTGTCCCCTTTACCCACCACTCGAATCTCGCCGCGGCTAAAGCTCAGGTCTTTTACGTTAATGCTGACGAGCTCCGCTAAACGCAACCCAGCGCCATACATCAATTCCATCATGGCGCGATCGCGCACTGACAGCGGATCATCATCCTTGACTTCGAGTAGTTGCGCGACTTCATCCACATCTAAGTTTTTCGGTAACGGGCGTTTTTTACGCGGTGCTGCAACGCCTTTGGCCGGGTTAGCCGTCAGTTCACCACGCAAGATCAAGAAATCAAAAAAACTGCGCAATGAAGAGAGACGCGTCGCTAAACTGCTGGCTTTCATCCCTTCACGCATCCCTTTGCTCGCAAGCTGTCGCACCCAAGCGGCATCGACTTGTTGCCATTGATTCAGCCCCATCTGCACTAAATGCTGCGCCATGGTTTCCAGCTGTTGTTTGTAATTGCGTTGGGTGTGCAAGCTCAACCCTTTCTCGCTCCGCAGATATTCATAGAAGCGAGTTAAGGGCTGCTGTAAGCCGTTAGGCAGAGGTGTGGCTGATTCGGTCATGCTCAATCGGTTGCCAAGGTAGAGTCTCAATTAAATGAGAGAGAACTAACGCCAAATGACGTAAAAAGAGGGTATCCATGCTCGGTTGAAAATGGCCGCCATCTTCACTTGCAAACGCTAACACACCTTGTGATGAGCGCTTACCTAATGGTAGCACCACATACGAACCCATTTCTGGCGCAGCAGTTTGTTCACCAAATAACGCTTGGCGATCCAACTTTTTCATACGCCCTAAATAAGCATTTTTGCCATTAAAATGGTTAGTTGCAAAGCGCTGCCATTGCTCTTGGGTCAATTGATAGTCGGTTTCAGGCGAGGCCAGTAAACGGATATACGCTACCAAACCTAAGGTTTGCGCTTTGTTTTCTATTGCCTTACATACTTGCGGCATTGAATGACATTTTAAGATCTGCTCTTGCAGATCCATAAATTCGTGGAAAGTGCGGTCATTATTGGCCGCTAATGACATAAAGGCGGTGATCTCTTCCTCTAACTCCTCAATTCTCTGACGCTGACGATTCAGTTGTACATGCACCAAAGAGACCGCACCTTGTTGATGGTGCGGCAAGGAGAGCCTGTCAACCAGCTCTGAACGCTGGAGGAAAAAATCTGGGTGATCTCGTAAATATTCAGCCACAACTTCGGCTGTGAGTGCATCCGCTTCAACGTGTGACAAAACGATTCCTTATCTTACTTAACCCTAACAAGAGACTTGACCATCAAACACATGAGTCGCAGGGCCTGTCATATAGAGTGGCTTACCCGGCCCTTGCCAGTGGATCTCTAACGAGCCACCAGGTAAGTGTACTGTCACCTCTTCCGCCAATAACCCTTGAAGAATACCAACGGCAACCGCGCCACACGCACCACTGCCACACGCTTGAGTTTCACCCGTGCCACGTTCATAAACACGTAGCTTCACTTCATTGCGATTCAGCACTTGCATGAAGCCTGCGTTAACACGCTCTGGAAAACGCTCATGAGATTCAAGCAGTGGACCCAAAATTTCAACATCAGCGGTTGTCACATCCTCCACCACTGTCACCACATGCGGATTGCCCATACTCACCGCCCCGCAGAACAAGGTTTTCTCTTCAACGCGCATGATGTAGGTTTTCTCTGCCTGTTTGGCTCGAAATGGAATCTTATTAGGCTCAAATTCTGGTATGCCCATGTTGACGGTGATTTGATCATCCTCTTCAACATTTAAAACCATTTTGCCTTTTTTAGTCGTGACTCCAATGCTGTACTTATTGGTCAGCCCTTTCATCCGCACAAAGCGAGCAAAGCAACGTGCGCCATTGCCACACTGTTCGACTTCGCTGCCATCGGCATTAAAAATACGGTAGTGAAAATCACTTTCCGGATCATACGGCGCTTCAACCACTAATAGCTGATCAAACCCCACGCCAGTATGACGATCCGCCAAGCGGCGGATCAAATCAGGGGAGAAGAAGACGTTTTGTGTAATGCAATCAACGACCATGAAGTCATTACCCAAACCGTGCATTTTAGAAAAATGGAAATGCATAATGCTTCAATTTACTCCGGCAGAATACGCTCTAATGCCCATAGGCTCGATAGTGCTTCACGCTGACGAACAAGGTGGGTTTGTGCACCATCCACCATCACTTCCGCCACGCGAGTACGTGTATTATAGTTCGAAGACATCACAAAACCGTAAGCTCCTGCTGAGCGAACCGCCAGTAGATCTCCCTCATCCAAGACCAATGAACGATCTTTACCCAAGAAGTCACCGGTTTCACAAATAGGCCCAACCAAATCATAGGTTAGCGCTTCACCTTGGCGCGGCACAACAGGAACAATATCTTGCCAAGCTTGATAAAGCGCTGGACGCATCAAATCGTTCATCGCCGCATCAATAATGGCAAAGTTTTTGTGTTCGGTATGTTTCAGAAACTCTACTTTCGTCAACAACACGCCCGCGTTAGCCGCAATAGCACGTCCCGGTTCAAAAATCAGTTCGAGATCTTGATGGTTATTCAAACGCGCCAACAAGGCTTTGGCATAATCGGAAGGCTGCGGGGGCAACTCATCGCGATACACCACGCCTAAACCACCACCAACATCCAAATGTTTAATGGTGATCCCTTCCTCTTTAAGCTGATCAATTAACGCAAGTAAACGATCGGTTGCATCAATAAAAGGGGCAATGGCGGTCAGTTGAGAGCCAATGTGGCAATCAATACCGTGAATGCTGAGATTCTCTAGGCTTTGTGCCAAGCGATAAACATCCAGTGCACGGTCAAAAGCAATACCAAACTTATTGTCACGCAAACCGGTTGAAATATAAGGGTGGGTTTGTGCATCCACATCAGGGTTGATGCGCAGTGAAATCGGTGCTTTGACACCCAGCTCGCCAGCCACTTTATTTAAACGTGCTAATTCAGGCTCGGATTCAACGTTAAAGCATTTAATCTTGAGCTCCAACGCGCGTTTCATTTCCGCTTCCGTTTTACCGACGCCAGAAAATACCACTTTCGCCGGGTCACCACCCGCCACCACAACACGCTCTAGCTCTCCTGCCGAAACAATATCAAAACCTGACCCTAAACGCGCCAACGTGTTTAATACGCCTAAGTTTGAGTTAGCCTTCACCGCATAACACACCAGATGAGGGTGTTCGCCTACCGACTTATCAAAAGCATGCCAGTGACGCTCTAAAGTAGCGCGAGAATAGACATACAAAGGCGTGCCGTATTGCTCAGCCAACTCTGTTAATGCGACATTTTCAGCCCAAAGCTGACCATCGTCCTGATAATTGAAGTAATCCAAAATTCGTTTCCTTTAAGCTAAATCAATGACTATGGCTGAGGTTGTTCACTCTGCTCAGGCTCTGCTGGCATGTATAACGGCCCGGTTTGACCACACCCTGCGAGAGCAAGGAGTGACAACATAAAAAGTGCAGCGATTGATTTTTTCATTTTGCATGTCGTGATTATTGAGTCAATGCCCCCTATAATCGCACCACAATCAGGAAAAGCAATAGGATAGACAGGATGAACGATACTGAATTTCACCAACTTGTCGATGAGCAGCTAGAAATCATTGAACAAGCGATAGACAACGCAGGTGCCGACATTGATTACGAAACCTCAGGCAATGTGATGACGTTAGAATTTGATGACCGCAGCCAAATTATTATTAACCGCCAAGAGCCAATGCATGAAATTTGGCTGGCATCAAAGTCAGGCGGTTTCCATTTCAAACTGATCGACCAAAACTGGATTTGTTCAAAAACAGGGCTGGAATTGATTGCGATGGTGAAACAAGAATGTGAAAAACACGCTGGCGAAACGATCGACTGGGTGTAAAGCAACAACGCCAAGTGACAGATGTGTGACTTGGCGCTACCGAACTAAGCGTTGACCGCTTTTGAAGGACGAGAATAGAGCGCGGAATCGTTACGATAAGGGACAATATAGCTTTCCCCTTCTTCTGGGTGGACGATTTGATAATACTGCGGCAGATTGAAGTTAATAAGTTTAGCGGAGAGTGGGTTACCGTCGCGCACTGAGGTATAAAAGCTGTTGACGTTAGTGATCATCTCATCTTTTTCGCCGCTGAACTGGTGATAGACTTCAATTTGGTTCGACTCATCCAACACATAAATGTTGAAGCCTTTATCGGTATCTTCAAAGAAAAACTGCACTAAGCCTTCACTAGCAAAACCATCGACGATTTCCGGCAGTTGATAATCTTGATCGCGATCGAGCATTAACAGCGGTGAACCTTTCAATTTGTTGGTTGAAATACTGCGGTAAAAATCTACCGAATTTTCCAACTTCTGTACCGAAACCCCTCGCCGTTCAAAAAACAGACCATACATTTGATCGCCAATGCGTAACGCTTTAAAACGGCGACGTTTCTCTTGCTCTACCGGTTTCAAACGCAAATCGATACATTCCGCCAGCAACTGGTACACCATGTTGCGCATCACGCCACGCAGACTTTTGCTGTAACAAAATACATCGACAGACTCTGGCGGTAGCGCATCTTGGTGCATTTTGCCAAGCACGGTTTTCAACGCGTCGAGCATCGCCGTTTCGCCAGTAAAATGGAGAGTCCGTACTTCATGCCACGAGTTGCGATACACTAAATCGACACTACCAACTAAGCTTTTTTGCTCAGATCCGAAACTGAAAATATCTATATTTTTCAAATCAATTTTGAGCGATTTACCGCTTAATTCCGCAGTAGGATCATTTTCAAAGTTGATGAACATCGCCAGTTGACTGATTTCACAAGGGCTCGCTAAGGCCTGCATGGTCGGCCGCCGCTTACGCAACGAGAAGGTATTACGCAAATCGCTAACCATTTGATAGAACTTATCAATATCCAACTGTGCGTCACGTACTACTGAATGCAAATGAGTTGATTCCGTGATCAAACCATTAAAGAAGGCCCAAGAGACCAGCTTACTGAGGTATTCATTATGCTCAAGGAAAGGTTGGCCAATCATACGATGGGCAACCAGAGGCTGTTTATACAGATACCAGCCCGCTTTATTGGCTCGCCCTTCCCGAACTTGAATGAACGAGAGATCCGGCTCGTGCAGATCTGGCGAAATTTGTGGATTCAGTAGCGTGACTTTACCCGGCAACACCTCAAACACCGCATACAACTTACGCGCGAGGATTGATATATCTTGTGGGCTAATGGCCGAGGTGATGTCATTACGACGCGCAAACTGGATCAGGTTTCGATAGCTCAGCATCAACGCATCTAACAACGCATGGTGGACAACTTTAACTTGTTCGACTTTCCAATTACGGCGATTGTCTAATTCTTGAACAACAGATTCCGACCAATTCCATTGCTGAATCATGTGGCTTAATGCTTCTCGACGCCATGCCACTGAGCCTAAGCTCGGCTCACGGGATAACTTTTCATGCGTTTTGAGATAGAAACAACGACGCACCAGATCAAGACGGGCAGAATCACCAATGCGTTCAAGGTAACGCGTCACTTTTTCAAGCATCAAATAGTAAGCATCCATACTGTACAAATCAGGTTCATGAGTAAAAAACCGTCGTTTGGTATCAATGCTTAATAATTGCGTGTGTGGGTACTCCCACGAATACGCCTCAAGCAGAATCGCTTTTAACACTGACTTGTAAGGCGAGTCGATGCTTTTATAAAGCTGCCAAAGGTTTGCGCCGAAATACTCTTCAGCAGGAATGCGGTTCAACTTACCAAAATCGATCCATTCACTGCAATTAATGTAATCATTGCTGCACAATTCGTGCACGTATTCGTCGTAGCACTCTTCCATTTCAGGAGGCACGATTTGCCACAGTAAACGCTTGCCTGCCAAGCGAACAGCAGAGCGATAGAACTCGTCTAATAGCAGGAGATGTTGCGATGAACCGCAGTTTTCGCCTGTCATCTGCTCAGAATGATTACTGCGAAAACGTAGCTCATCCATCAAGAAAAAGTTAGCTTCCACCCCTTGGCTCTTTGCCCAATCAGTGATCAACAAACATTTGTTGCTTAAGCTTTCCCGCTCATCACAGCTCATACTCGATGCTACACATACCCAAATATCTAAGTCACTCGAGGTGCTTTGACCAATCGACGAGGTACTGCCCATGGTATACAGAGCAAGAATAGCGGGGGAATCAGCGGTCGGTAAGGGTTGACCTAAGGTGAGTTCTGTATCTTCAACCAGCTGACGTTGGATGTCGTTAGGCTCAAAACCATAGACACCATAAGGGACTTTTGCATCGTAGTAGCCGGGAATAATCGGGTGATTGAAGTGCAGTAATGCAGGAATGAAATGAAATACACGTTGACTTTGCAAATCCATAAGCGCCAGCGCACGCTCGGTACGTTGCTGGTTGAGATTGTCTAATCGTTGAATTAACGTCTTGGTGTAAGCCTGCAAGGTTGATTCCTTGGTTGAAACATTAACACGCGCTTTGATTATATTTTATTCTAAAGCACCAAAAAAACGTGATCAATCTAACATTTTCTTTCCATTTGGTAAAGCCCTCTCGATGCATATCACACTCAGGCGGAGCATGCCTACAATGCGCTCCAATGACCTTGGCTATAGTGTCGTAGCTATTTACACTTTGTCGTAATAGCTCATTATATAAACGAGATATAAATCACACAATTTTGACCAATTTATGCTATCTCTTCATCAATCCTTCACAGCGACGATCTAGTAGTAAACCTTTCATAGCGGGAATGATAGGATTAAACCATCCATTACCTACACTCGGGATTATCATGACTCACGCAACACCCATTCGAATCGCCACACGTAAAAGCCCGCTCGCCCTTTGGCAAGCTTATTATGTTAAAGATGCGCTGCAAGCGGCTCATCCTGGCCTAGAAGTGGAATTAGTGACCATGGTAACCAAAGGTGACGTCATTTTAGATACGCCTTTAGCTAAAGTGGGTGGTAAGGGGCTTTTTGTCAAAGAGTTGGAAGTCGCTATGCTTGAAGGCCGTGCCGATTTGGCAGTGCATTCAATGAAAGATGTTCCCGTCGATTTCCCTCAAGGGCTTGGACTAGTGACGATTTGTGAACGCGAAGATCCACGTGATGCTTTCGTTTCAAACACCTATCAAAGCATTGAACAACTGCCTCAAGGTGCCATAGTCGGCACCTGCAGTCTACGTCGCCAATGCCAACTCAAAGCATATCGACCAGACCTTGTGATTAAAGAATTGCGTGGCAATGTCGGTACTCGTCTTGGAAAACTCGATGCAGGTGAATACGATGCGATTATTCTCGCCGCAGCAGGTTTAAAACGTCTGAAGCTTGAAGATCGCATTCGCAGCATTATTGAACCAGAACAATCGCTTCCTGCAGTAGGGCAAGGTGCAGTCGGGATTGAATGCCGTTTAGATGACGAACGTTTAAGAGCATTGCTTGCGCCACTCAACCATTCTGACACGGCTGATCGCGTGAAATGTGAACGAGCCATGAACCTAACATTAGAAGGCGGTTGCCAAGTACCTATCGGTAGCTACGCATTGCTCGATGGTGATCATATTTGGCTAAGAGCATTAGTCGGTGAGCCTGATGGTTCTAAGATTGTACAAGGTGAGATTCGCGGCCACCGCTCCGATGCCAAGCAACTAGGAGTCACGCTTGCCCATCAATTGCTCAATGATGGAGCGCGAGATATTCTGTCCAAACTCTACTGCGAGCACGAATAAAACATGACGGTGTTGGTCACTCGCCCCGAAAATCAAGGGATTGAACTTTGCCAACAATTAGCGGATCTCGGTATCCGCTCCGTTCACCATCCACTGATTCAGATTAATGCAGGAGCCGATCTCCCGTATTTACTCCCAGAACTTCAGCAATGCGACATTATTATTGCGGTTAGCCAAAACGCGGTGACGTTCAGTCATCAATTTTTGCAAGATCATCGATATTTTTGGCCAAATGACGCCAGATACCTTGCCGTTGGTCAAAAAACCGCACATGTTTTCAGCAAATTAAGCCAACAAAAAGTACACTATCCGCAGATAAGTGACAGTGAACACCTGCTTGCCCTACCGCAGTTGCAATCAATATCGGGCCTTAAGGTGATGATTTTACGTGGTAATGGCGGACGTGAGCTCATCCACGACAGCTTAATCGAGCGTGGTGCTGATGTGGTGTATAAGGAAGTGTATCGACGCGATACGATCACCCTCTTTGCCGCCGAATCGATATCTCTGTGGCAGCAACAGCAAGTCACTCAGTTAGTTGTCACCAGCTCAGGTCAACTCAATTTTATGATGGATCAATTCTCTGATTCACAACGACTCTGGCTGCTAAATTTAGCTCTTTTTGTCCCAAGCGAGCGAATTCGACAAGAGGCGCTGCACATGGGATTTGGGTGCGTCACGAACGTGGGAAGCGCCTCCAATACAGAACTCGCGGCTAGTATTAGCCAATCTAGACAGGACTCTAAGCATGACAAGCAAAAATAATAACCCGCATATTGAACCTGAAAAAGCAGCCACACCTCCTCTGGTTACAGAAAAAGACGCAACGGATAACCTTGATTCACCAAAAAGTTACGTGCAGGATCCCACGTCTCAGCCTGAAGAAAAGAGTGATAAACGAGCAAAGCGCAGTATCAAACTTTCTGTTATTGCAATTAGCCTATCTATCATTTTCAGTGGTGGTATAGCCTATCAAATGCAGCAAAAAGACGCTGTTTACCAAGCCAAAATCAACGCATTGCAGACTCAATTAACACAAACCCAAAGTCAGCTCGCGGCTGAAATCAATCAAATAAAGCAAGAAACACAAGCCAAAGCGGACCAACTCACTCACAAAACTGACGTAGCCTTGGATCAACAGCAAAAAAGTATCGACAGCTTGCAACTGGCGATAGCTGATATCAAAGGCCGCCGTCCCAACGACTGGCTACTAGCAGAAGCAGATTACTTAGTGAAACTAGCAGGCCGTAAACTTTTTCTGGAACATGACATCGTCAGTGCGACCAAGCTAATGGAAAGCGCTGATCAACGTATTGCTGAATTGAATGACCCAAGCTTAGTGCCGCTACGCAAAGCCATGGCGCGTGACATTACTCAGCTCAAAATCATCCCATTGATTGATCGTGAAGGGCTAGTGTTACGCTTAACAACCTTGCAGCAACAAGTTGACACTCTACCGCTGGCCAATGCCATGTTACCTGAAACTCAGCAGCAATCAGCACCACAAGTTTCCGAAAATATTAACGACTGGCAAAATAATCTCGTTAGCTCATTGAAAGACTTCTCGGAGAACTTCATTACCTTCCGCACTCGAGACGGTAATGCCATTCCGCTACTGTCACCTGAGCAGCACTTCTATCTAAAAGAAAATCTCAAAGCAAAATTAGAAACCGCCATCAAAGCCGTATACGCAGAACAACAAGAGATTTATACAACGGCACTGAGCACAGCAGATAAATGGTCAGCCCGCTTCTTTAATTCCGATGATCAGAGTGTGCAGCAGTTTAATCACGCGCTATTGCAGCTCAGTAAACAAAATATACAAGTGCAATATCCAGTTAAACTTGAAACTCAGCACGAACTCGCTGATGTCATCACTGAACGCCTACGCCGTGAAGTCTCTCCAATGAGCGTTACGGAGGACAAGTAATGTTTAGAGTCATCTTTCTTTTTGTAGTATTAGGGGCCGGTTTATTTGTCGGAACCCAATATGCTGGCCAGCAAGGTTATGTTCTTATCTCTATAGCTAATAGAACAATAGAGATGAGCGTAACCACCTTAGTGATCTTTGTGATTGCACTCCTCTCTGGATTATTTAGCTTAGAATATCTCCTCAAAAAAGCATTCTATGCCAGTTCAAACACATTAAACTGGTTCAGCGTACGTAAGTTAAAGCGCTCTCGCCGTTATACCAATGAAGGTATCATTAAACTTCTAGAGGGAGACTGGAAGCAGGCAGAAAAGAAAGTCACTCGCTGGGCGAACCACCATGATATGCCGCTGCTCTGCTACCTTGTTGCATCGGAAGCTGCGCAGGGAATGGGCGACAGAGCAAAACGAGATCACTATTTAGATCTCGCCAGTCAGCAAAGTAATGCAGGCCTAGCCGTTGAATTAACTCGCGCCAAGCAGCAAGTACGAGAAGAAGAGTTTGAGCTGGCGCTAAGCACTCTATCAGCATTACAAGCCACTCATCCGAATAACACCATCGTGCTCAACTTACTCAAGATAACATACGTGCACCTAGAACAGTGGCAACCGCTGCTTGAGCTTTTACCTAAGCTCCAAAAAGCAAAACAGATCGATACGGACGAGAGCCAACAACTGAACCAAAAAGCACAATGCGGTTTACTAAAAAACGTGGCCCAGCAGCAAGGTAGTGAAGGCTTAATCAATCATTGGGACAAGCTTCCAAGGAAAACCAAAAACGACGTCATTTTAACTCAATGCTTCATCGAGCAGTTGATTCAACGAAAAGCAGATTCGGAAGCATTTACCGTCATTAAAGAAACATTAAAAAAACATCCAATGCCAGCTCTGTATTCATTATTGGCAGAGCTCAATTTACCAGATAGATACCCAGCAATTTTGTTGTTACAAGAAGCCATTAGTAAGGATAGTGGTAACGCCGAAGCACACAGCGCACTGGCTCAATTGTATATGAGAGAGCAGAAATGGGCAGAGGCGCAAAGCCATTTGGAAAAAGCGTTATCGCTCCGTGCCAATGTATCTGATTACGCTTATCTTGCCGATAGCCTTGAAAAACAAAACTATCCTAAAGCCGCCGCAGAAGTCTCACGTAAGGCACTGACCATGATAGAGCATGTTTAAATGGCAATCTAACTAAGCACCTAAAAATAACCTTATACCAATTAAAGAAAAGTACGATCTCATTAAGGCTATCTAACTATTGTTAAATATCACGATGGATAGCCTTAATAGCACCGATTTCAAAACGCTGGCGAGCCAACAAAAACTATCCTAATTCTACTATTACCCGCTTGAACACCTGGGATTTCCTGGATAATTTCTTGATCAAAATGCCATTTGACTTAAGGCCGAGCACGGCACAAAACCTCGAACTGTGAAGCCACAGCGATTTGAATATGCGTATTTATTTGGGTCGGCTTGGGTCATGCCCCTAAAAATGAATAGGTGAGGCCGTCGTTATAATGGATGGTGCTGGTAGGTATATAAGTGCAGTTTAGTCATGTCAGTGTCATCACGTTTCTTCCTACTCACCGTGCTAAATCCAATAGAGCAAGTGTGCAGTTGGCTCACGCTAACCAACAAAGTTTTGCGGATCACAACGACATTATGTCTGAGGTGTTCAATGTGTAAAATCGATTTTTGGAAAGTACAGATAGGGTGATCAAGATATGTTCGAGGGATTGAATTAAGCTATTAATTTTCCAGATTGGCATGTTGATATAAAACGAAAAAAACCGCTGTAAAAACAGCGGTTTTTTCTTTAAAAGTGGCGGAGAGATAGGGATTTGAACCCTAGGATAGCTATTAACCATCGCCGGTTTTCAAGACCGGTGCTTTAAACCACTCAGCCATCTCTCCACAAATTGTCACTAAAAATTAGTCTTACTTTGATAATGCTATATTTTTAGTTTTGCTTTCATATTTTTAATGATATGTAAGCGATATTCAAAGCCTGGCGATGTCCTACTCTCACATGGGGAGACCCCACACTACCATCGGCGCTGTTGTGTTTCACTTCTGAGTTCGGCATGGAGTCAGGTGGGTCCACAACGCTATGGTCGCCAAGCAAATTTCTTAATTCGGAAAGCTGTTTCGTTCTCATTCACACATTCAATGTTCTTCAATTGAGCCCACAAAACCCCTTCGGTGTTGTATGGTTAAGCCTCACGGGCAATTAGTATTGGTTAGCTCAACGCCTCGCAGCGCTTACACACCCAACCTATCAACGTTCTAGTCTCGAAC